>JBLNDH010000704.1:0-3544 GCA_050261455.1 Bacillota bacterium | reverse complement strand
GGGAGTTGCAAACGATGATCCGGGGCGAGGGGCGTTGCATCGTTTCCTACATTCGCGAGGCCTGGGTGACGCCGAGCGACAACTCGGTGCGAATGACTTTCGACCGCGCCCTGACCTCGACGCCCTGGAATGGCACTTTGGTGGTGGCCGATTTTCTTTGCGGCGTACATCCGCCGATTGCGGGTGCGGTTCTCGAGTTGAAGTTCACCAATCGTTTCCCACTCTGGATGCGAGACATGGTGAGGATCTTTAATCTCCCTCGGATGTCTATGGCTAAGTACGTCAACTGCATCCAGGCGATGCACCCGCACGAGGCCCAGTTGACAGAGCTCTCGCGCATAGGAGCCGTTATATGAATGGCTGGAATGCTCTAAGCGATTTGTTTTTCAATGGAGATGCCGGCTCCTACCTGGGGGGACCGGAAACCGGGTTGTTGGTGTTGCTAGTGGCCTTCTGCATTGGCCACGTGATCGGGTGGGTCTATATCTGGACGCATAGCGGATTATCCTACTCCCAGATGTTCACTGCCTCGTTGCTGGTGATGCCGGTGATCGTGGCGATGGTGATGCTGCTGATGGCGGGGAACATCGTGGTTGCCTTCGGGCTATTCGCGGTCTTCGCGGTGGTGCGGTTCCGGAATGTGCTGAAGGACACACGAGATACGTCATTTCTACTGTGGGCGATTATCGAGGGGATGTCGGTGGGGACCATGCGGTTCAGCACCGCCTTGATGGGGTGTATCGCCATCTCCGCGGTTTTCATCTATGTTCGCTTCGTTTCCTTTGGTGGACGGCATCGCTACGACGTGATTCTGTCGCTGCAATGGACGGACGGGCAGGAGGCCATCTCCAGGCTCAAGAACATCTTGCGTCGGCATAGCGTGCGAGCGGAGTTGGCAAGTCAACGGGACTTGGACGAGAATAATCTGGATCTGTCGTATCGTCTGCAACTTCGGGATCCTTCGCGCAGCCGCGAATTATTGGCGGAGTTGCGTGAGACTCAGGGTATCGCCCGAGTGGCGTTGTACCATCGGGAAGATGAATCGGAGGTATAAGCCTTGGCGGAACTTCCTCGAATTCGTACCCCCTGGAAACAGCAGTGGCGGAGAATCCGCTATCAGCTTCTCCCGGTGGTGACCATGGCGTGTTGTGCGGTTGCTTCCGCGTGGCTGTGGAACCGACGGATGGGCGCCATCACCACGTTTGGGGAGGTCGAGCTTCAGCACACATCGGTTGTCAGCACGCTGACCGGCCACTTGGTGCCGTCGCCCGGTGTGCGTCAGCTTAAGTTGTTCGATCGGGTAAGCGCTGGCGAGATGGTGGCGAAGCTGGACGACGGTCCGGCCTTGGCGGCATTGGATCTGTTGCGCAAGGAACTGGCGCGACTGCAAACGGATCTGCGTGCCAAGGAGGAAGAGATCCGGCTGGCCGATCAGGATCGAAAGCAGAGCCAGATGGTTGAGGCGAGGCGGCTGGCGATCCTGGTGGATGATGTGCGTCTGCGGCTTATCGATCGCAGGGCGGCGTTGGAAGTCGAGCGTATTGAATACCAGCGGCAGAAGACGTTGTACGACATGATACGGAATGCCGGTTCGGCGGCCTCGGAGAAAGAGCGGCTGGAATTGCAGTTGGCGCGAGACGCCGCGGAGCAGCGGGTGCGCAACAACGAAGACGCCCTTCGCCAGGCGGAGGCTCAGCTTAAAGAGGCGATGCAGCGGGCCAGCGCGTTGCCGGAAGCAGCCACGACCGAGGCACAGAAGCTGCTGGAACCGATTCGCGCCGGCATTGCCGCTCAGCAGGCGAAAATCGAAGAGATCGAACTGCGTAACAAGGCGTTGTGCATTTACGCGCCGACGAGCGGATACGTGTCAGCGATTCACCGACGGCCCGGGGATGCGGTCATGGCTGGCGAGAGCATCATCACGCTGGTCAATGATCAATGCGATCATATTGTCAGCTATGTTCGCCAGGAACACCGGGTGAAGCCTTCGACGGAGATGTTTGTGGAGATTCGCTCGCGGATCGACGGCGGCAGGCCGGTCCGGGCGGCGGTGACGAAGGTCGGCAATTTTTATGAGCAGATTCCGACCCATCAGGCTCGCGATCCGAAGATCATCGAATGGGGTGTACCGGTGTTGATCAGCATCCCCCCGGAGTTGGACAGCAAGTTGAAACCCGGTGAGCTGGTTGAGGTTCGGTTTGGTCCAGGGCGGATGTTAGGGACCCACTAACCAGAGGCGATTATTCCAAGCAGGGAAGAATGGAGGCCCGCGGGCAAGCGCCCGCGGGCTTTTGCTTTGTAAAGCGGGTGGAGCGTCTGTTGGGGCCGGGTAGTGATCGGGCGGCAGATTACCGTCCTGCGGAATCGGAGTCCCCACGGCAGCGCCGTGGGCTTTACTGACCTTCGCGCCGTCAGCGCCGGACGGGGCGTCTCAAGTGCTGAGTGCGGAGTGCTCAGTCGGGGCGGAACTCAGAACTCCGCACCACATGAGCTTGCTCCGTTACGCTCATCGGGAAGATCAGTAATGACAGTTGAAAGCTGACAATTGGCAGTTTCAACTGGGAGAGGTGTTCAGAGCTTTCGCAGGAGGCGTAAGGGATCGGGTTTGCCGGCTTGTTGGAAGGCCAGGTCGCGGTTGCGGCAGCCGGGGCAGGAGCCGCAGGGCTCGGAGCCTTCGTTAAGGCAACTCCAGGCCCGATCGAAGGGCGCATTGACCTGGAAGCCGACGTCCACCACTTGCCAAGGATCGAGTTCGAGCAAGGGGGCAACGAGCTCCAAATCGGGCTGGTCGCAGGGAAGCTGAACCAGTTCATTGAGGACTTGGACGTATTCGGTGGCCTGGGCGAGCTCATTGGCTTCGCTGCCGACCCGAAGGCCCAGATACACAGCCGAGGCTTCATAGTGTGCCGCCAGGCGGATGCCCATCGCCACCACGGGCAGCAATTCCATCAATTGCGGGGGGAGCAACGTATGGTGCCGGGGATCGATCGCCTGAGCAGCGGCGTTGGATTGCGAGCGTAAAGTGGAGAGAAAGGGCATGGGCAAGACGTGCTCGCGATAGGGTTTGAAGAATCCGACCTGCTGTTCATAGGCGGCCCGCTGGCGAGAACCCGCGTGGGAGGTGGTTTCGGCGAAAACGAGGATGGGGCGATACTTTTGCGCCGCCAGGGCGGTGACGACCGCGGAGTTGAGCGAGCCACTGTTCAGAACAATCGCGAAATCTTTGGCCATCGGGAAAGCCCTTGGTCATGGGTCATGGTCATTGGCCCAGGGTGCTGGACCGGTGGCGGATGACCCGGACGGATCTTGTCATTCCATCGTCAGGAGCACCTTCAGGACTCCAGGCTGGGCGGCCAGGCGCATGGCTTCCACACCCTGGTCAAGCCTCATGCGGCGGTGGATCAACGAGACGACATCGATCTGTTTCTGCGCCAACGCCCGAATCGCTTCCTTGAAGGATCCACAGCGGGAGCCAATAACCGTGATTTCGTCGATAACCAGAGGTGCCAGGTTCAACGGCCGCCCAGCGGCGCAAGTGCTCTTG
>JBLNDH010000703.1:0-14703 GCA_050261455.1 Bacillota bacterium | reverse complement strand
CATGCAGGCGAAACAGATGGTTGAGATGCTGTTGGGCCATGCGGTCGCGTACGATCCCCAGCAGGGCTTTGAGCAGCGGCGGGCGGCGGTGAAAGAGCTTCGTGAGCAAGTGGCGGCATCGGGGGGGCCGGTCAGTGCGATGAATACGCCGGTGGGGGGAGGGTTCTAAGAGTTGGCTTTAGGACCCAGTCTCTGTTGAACGGGTGGGCAAGCCACTCGTGGCACCCGAGACGTGGCGTGGGGGCTTAGGGCGTTGTCCGGAAGACGGGGATGCTCTAGGATAAACTCGATATGGAACAGATCACACAGCGACCCAGAGTGATCAGCCCGGATACCTTGCGGGGCAGCCCGGGACAGCGCACGCCGCCGGGGCAGACGCTTACGGCCAAATGGCCGGTGCTGCATCACGGCAGTGTGCCGAAGGTCGATCCGTACAGCCCGAGCTGGACATTTCGGGTCTTTGGGCTGTGCGAGAATCCGTGTGAACTGAGCTATGCGCAAGTGCGTGCGATGCCCAGCATCGACGTGTTCTGCGATATTCATTGCGTGACCCATTGGAGCCGGCTGGAGAACACCTTCACCGGCGTGCCGACGCGGGTTCTGATTGAACAGGCCAAGCCCAAGCCGGAAGCGAAGTTCGTGATGTGCCACAGCGAGGCGGGCTTCACCACGAATGTGCCGCTGGCGGAGTTCATCCAGGATGATTGCATTCTGGCGTATGCCTGGGAAGGCAAGGAGCTGCCGCCGGAACATGGCTGGCCGTTGCGGGGGCTGATCCCGCGGCTCTACCTGTGGAAAAGCGCCAAGTGGATCCGCGGAATCGAACTGCGGGCGACGGATGCCCCGGGATTCTGGGAACAGAATGGGTACCACATGCACGGGGACCCGTGGAAGGAAGAGCGGTTTGGGTGGTAGGGGGGAGATGCCTCAAACGTTGAATACGTGGGAAGGACCCTTGAAGCACCTTCCAAGCCGGACCGGAGCGTAGCGCAGGTCCGGATGATCTTCGATATCGCGACAGATCCGGACTTGCGCTGCGCTCCAGTCCGGCTTGGGGAAGCGTTTCTAACGCGTCTACCCGACACTCCCGAGGTGGGCAGATCCATATATCCAATTCTTCAGGTCGCTTCCTGTGAATAAGTCGCCGAATGCGTACAATGCGCGGCTCCGATGAGCTGTGTAACTTCATCGCCATTGCCGGATGTGAATGCCCTGCGGGCCTGGAAGCTGGATTGGCTGACGCCGATACGCTGCCGGATGATCCTGGTGGCGGTGTTGGCGTTTGGCTTCTTTGGGCACCTTCGTTATTTGAACCACAATTGTCCGATCGCCCTGTCGGGCGACGAGGCCCATTATTGGGACTGGTCGCGGCAGTTGGATTGGAGCTATTACAGCAAGGGGCCGCTGGTCGCGTACATCATCCGTGCCAGTTGTGCGCTGTTTGGCGATACCATGGCTGCCGTGCGCTATCCGGCGCTGGTGCTGGCATTGGGCGTTTCGCTGGCGACCTATTGGCTGGCGCGGAAGCTCTTTGAAAGCGATCGCGTGGCTTTGGGGGCGGTGCTCTTGTACCACTTGGTGCCGATGTTCATGGCCGGCAGTGTGCTCATGACCATCGACCCGCCGTTCTTTTTCTGCTGGGGGCTGGCGACGTGTTTTGCAGCCAAGGCGATCTTTGATGGCCGGCGCTGGGCCTGGGTGGCGCTGGGCCTGGCGGTGGGGGTGGGGTTTCTGGCCAAGTACGCGATGTTCCTGTGGCTGGTGAGCTTGCTGGTGTTCCTGATCATCGATCGGGATGCGCGGAAGTACTTGCGGTCGCGGTGGCCGTGGATGGCGACGGGAATTGCGCTGCTGTTTACGACGCCGGTGATCGTCTGGAACGCCCGCAACGGTTGGGTGTCGCTGTGGCACGTGACGCGGCAGACGGGGACGGGGTCGGAAGCGAGCTTTGAGATCGGCAACCCCCTGGAATTCATCGGCGGACAGATCGGTGCGCTGGGGCCGATGCTGGTGGTGATCCTGGTCGGTGCGGCGGTGTACGCCCTGAGCCGCCGGGGCAGCGTCGACCCGCATCGGCGTGGCATGCGATTTCTGGCGTGCATCGGCCTGACGTATTTCGGGATCGTGGGGATCACCAGCCTGCGAACGAAGATCCAGGTGAACTGGCCGGCGCCGGCGTATTTCACCCTGATGATCCTGGCGGCGTATTTCCTGGGTACACGCCTGCAGAATCGGAGCTTGTGGAAGCCGTGGCGCGTCTGGCTGTGGGGAACGGTGGCGACGGGCTTCGCGTTCATGCCCTTGGCGCACAATACCGAATTGATCTACCCCCTGGTGGGGCGCATTAGCCGGATGGTGTCGAAGAAGGAGCCGACGGCGAAGTGGGATTTCAGCTACAAACTTCGGGGGTGGGAACAGCTCGGCCAGCGTGTCTCGAAGGAGCTGGCAACGCTGAACCCCGGCGCGTTTGTCCTCTGTGCCAACTACCAGGTGACGGCCGAGATGGCGTTTTATGTGAAGGGCCAACCCAAGACGTACTATGTGGGCTCCTGGTACCAGAACCCGGAGGAACGGACCCGCCAGAGCCAGTATGATTTGTGGCCGGATCGTCGGCTGGATAACGCAGCATTGTTTGGGCGTGATGCGGTCTTCATCGGCTATACGCCGCCGGCCGATCTGCGAGCGGCGTTCGAGAGCATGGAGTCGATTCCGGACGAAACCATCGTTCGCAGCGGGCTCATGGTCCGGACATTCCAGATGTGGCGCTGCAAGTCGTTCAAGGGTATGCGGCGACCTGTTGGCGAGGGGACGTTCTGATGGGACAGACGCTCGAGGTCGAATCCGATTCACTGGGCCGCTCGCTGCGGCGAGTTCTGCCGGTCATCATCGTCTGGCTGGTGGCGATTGGCCTCAGCAGCCTGCTTGATCGGCCCGTGGCGACCTGGGTGCGTACCAGCGGGCTTGATGCCGCCGTCCGGAAGCAGTGGTTTACGCCCATCATCAAAACGGGCGGGACGTACTGGCTTACGCTGGCGCTGGCGGCGGGGGTGTGGATTGGGCATCCCTTGAAATGGCAGGCGGCAGGCTGGATGGCGCTCAGCGGTCTCACGGGGCTGATGAATGCCATCGGTAAATGGGGGGTCGGAAGAACCCGACCTTTCAAGCTGCCGGCGGAAATCCCCCAGCCGGCCCCGTTCATGCTTAAGCCCTTCCGCGACGGCCTAGTGGGCCTGTTTTATCAAAGCAATCTTGCCTTTCCTTCCGGGCATGCGTGCACAGCATTTGCCACAGCGGCCGCTCTGGCTATGCTGTTGCCTGGATGGCGGTGGGGATTCTATGCCGTGGCGGTTTTGGTGGCGGTCGAGCGCGTGGCGGAGAACGCGCACTACGTCAGTGATGTCGTGGCGGGTGCCGCATTGGGTATACTCGGCGTGCGGTTGATTGCGTGGATCTGTGACAAGCAAATGAAGAAATCGAGGGTTCAGGTGACTACGGTGTCTGCTGCGACCCCGGCCGATTGATCAATGAACATGACTGATGTGCCATACTTGTCTCTGGTGATTCCCGCGTACAACGAGCAGGAGAGCATTCCCGCGCTGCTGTCGCGGGTGGCCAGCGCCTTGGCGCAACTCGGTCGGCCGTTCGAGGTGATCATCGTGGACGATGGCAGCACCGACAACACGCCCGCCTTGCTCCAGGAGGGCCTGCGAAAGTACGCGTTCCTGCGTGTGCTCAGGCTGGAACGCAACAGCGGCCAGTCTGCGGCATTCGACGCCGGTTTCAAAGCCGCCCGCGGCGAGGTGATCGCCACCATCGATGCCGATCTGCAGAACGACCCGGAAGAAATCCCGCGTCTGCTGCCGATGCTCAAAGATTACGACATGGTCACCGGCTGGCGACAGAAACGCGTGGACAGCCAGTTCCGCCTGATCCAGACGCGCGTTGCCAATTGGATTCGCAATTGGATCAGCGACGAGACGATCCAGGACTCCGCCAGCAGCCTGAAGGTCTACAAGCGGCAATGCCTGGAAGGGCTGCAGCTCTATTCCGGCATGCACCGATTCTTGCCGACGCTGGTCAAGATGCGCGGATATACGGTCCTGGAAACGCCGGTGAAGCATTCGCCACGGTTTGCGGGGACGGCCAAGTATGGCCTGCGCAACCGGGCCTTGCGGGCGCTGGTGGATTTGCTGGCCGTCCGCTGGATGAAGATGCGCTATATTCGCTATCAGGCCCACGAGGTGCAGCCTGATAGAGCGGTGGACGATAATAAGAATAGCCCGGAAAGGGAGATGGGACCGGCCGCGAGCCAATCGGCAGTCAGCTGCAATCCCTGTGGCATGCCTGACGCATCTGCTGATGTATCTCCGGCCTCGTGATGCGAGGAGCTCATGAATATCGGTGGACATAACATTGGGGTGTGCAGTTGGTCGCTTCAGCCACGCAATATGGCCGATTTGCTGGGACAGATGCGTCAACTGGACCTGCAGCACGTTCAACTGGCGATGGCGTATTTCCTGGATTTGGACGAAGCTCGTCGCCACCAGGAGCTTGAGCTACTGCAGCAGGCGGGTGTTACTGTCACCGCGGGCATGATCAACTTCCCCGGCGAGGATTATTCATCGATTGCGATCATCCGCGATACCGGCGGGTATGTGCCGGAAAAGACCTGGGCTGAGCGAAAGCGGATGACCGTGGAGGCTGCCAGGATTATCAAGACGCTGGGCGTATCGCTGCTCTCGGCGCACATCGGGTTTGTGCCGCCTTCCAATCACGCCCAATACGAGATGGTCATCGGTCGCATCCGGGAAATGGCAGCGGCACTGGCGGAAGTGGGTGTCGAGCTGCTGATGGAAACCGGTCAGGAGCGTGCGGCGGAACTGCTTAAGTTCATGAATGACCTGGCGGTTCGCCATGTGCACGTGAACTTCGACCCGGCCAACATGCTCCTGTACGGCGCGGGCGACCCGGTTGAAGCGATTGAAGTGCTCGGCCGGCATATTCGCCACGTCCACGTCAAGGATGCGGTGCTCTCTAAGCAGCCCGGCGTCATTTGGGGTGAGGAAGTGCCCTTTGGCACCGGTCAGGTCGACGTGGTCGGCTTTTTGGCGGCGCTGAAGAAGGTCGGTTACGCCGGCCCACTGGTCATCGAACGCGAGGCTGGTTCCAGCCGTTTGGCCGATGTGCAACGGGCCATCCAAACCCTGCGTGCGGCCGCGAAATAGCAAACCGCGGGAGAGCGAGCCGCAACCACCCAGGTAAAGCCGCCCCGCGTTTCCACGCCGGGTTCGTCGCTTCGCGACGCCCCTGGTCTCGTCTCTATTGGGGCACCGTCCCCTCATCGCGGCTCGGCCGATGCCTCGCCCTTCCGAAGCCTTCCTCCCGAATCGCGGATTTCATCGTGATGTATCTTATAGTTGATCCGCATAGCGTCGCAGCGACGCTTCGAATGGCTGTGGCGTCCATTGGAAGTCCTCGGTGAACTTCGTCATGTCGGCGGTATTGTCCTCCTGGCTCATGATGACCTGATCGCGGTTGAATCCCAGCAGATTGCCGATGCCGACCGTCGCCAGAGCCTCGGCGATTCCCGCGGGAATCGGCGCCAGCATCCGTCGCTGGCCCACGATCGCTTGCGCGCAGATTTGGTGAAATTCCGGCCAGGTCATCGTATCCGGCCCGCCGAGGGGATAAACCTGGCCGATGGTCTGGGGCTTCTCCAACGCATCGACAAACGCTCGGGCGACATCCTTTACGTAGACCGGCTGGATTCTCTCCGCATGTTTGCCGCTGAAGTAGGGCATGAAGGGCATGAAATAGACCGGCGGCGGACTCTTCTTGCGAGCCCACATCGCCTCCATCTGCATCAATTCGCCCCCGAAGCCATGGATGAGCGAGGGCCGAAAGATCGTCCAATCGAGCCCGCTGCCACGAACGTATTTCTCGGCAATGTACTTGGTCTTGTGGTACTGGCTGACGGCATCCGGACGCGTCCCCAAGGCCGACATGTGTACGTACCGCCGCACACCTACTTGCCGGGCGGCATCCACCACGGCCTGCGTCCCTTGGTAATGGATTCGCTCGAAGGTGATGCCCTGGTGCGGCTGCTCCCGGATGATGCCGACCAGATGAATCACCGCCGTACAATCGCGCAGCCCCTCTTCCAATGCCTTGGGAGCGAACAAATCCCCTCGCACGCTGCGTACGCGATCTTCTGGATAAGCCAGGGACGCACGATGAACCAGGGCGTTGACCTGATAGCCTCGTGTTAGCAACTCGTCGATAACTGCGGAGCCGACAAATCCACTCCCTCCGGTCAGGAAGATGCGTCCGGGCATGAAAGGCCTCCTTCCAAACCGGCCAGGCTACTCGTACACTAGAATGGGGAAGCGATGAAATCAAATGGTTGCGTCGCTGGGGCGCAGACCTGTCGGTGGTCTCGACCATCCGTTCAAACTCAGGTGCCAGCCATCGCCGCTGGCGAAGTGTAATGGACACAACAGCTTCCAACACCGTTCTTCGTCTGGGCACCCGCGGCAGTCTGCTGGCCCGCGTGCAGAGTCAAATGGTCGCAGACGAACTGGAGCGGCGCCATCCCGGCCTGCGCGTCGAATTGTGCATCTTCAAAACCTCCGGCGATCAGATCGCCGATCGCCCGCTGCACGAAGTCGGCGGCAAAGGGCTTTTCACCAAGGAGCTGGAGCAGGCTCTGCTGAACAATCGCGTGGACATGGCCGTCCACAGCTTCAAAGACGTGCCCGTGACGATGCCGCTGGTCGAACAGGAAGACCTGATTGTCGCAGCAGTGCCGCCGCGCGAAGACCCGCGCGATGTGCTGATTTGCCTCGATGCCCAGCGTATTCAGGATCTGCCGCAGGGAGCAAAAGTGGGCACCGGCAGCCTGCGCCGCCGGGCGCAGTTGCTGGCGTTGCGTCCGGATCTGCAGATCGAAGGGATCCGCGGCAACATCGATACTCGCGTACGCAAATTGCGCAGCCGCGAATTCGATGCGGTGATTCTGGCGCTGGCGGGGCTGAAACGCTCGGGCCTGTTTGATGCAGCGCTGATGCACCCGATTCCGCCCGCGGATTTCCTGCCCGCCGCTGGCCAAGGGGCCTTGGCATTGCAGTGCCGTCGGGAGGATCAGCGAACTCGGAATCTGCTGGCCGCCGTCCATCACGAGCCCAGCGCCGTTGCGGTGCGTATGGAGCGCGAAGTGGTCCGACGTTTGGAAGGCGACTGTTTTTCCCCAATTGCCGCTTTTGCCACCATTGCCAATAACGCCATCGAGTTGCGGGTAGCCGTGGGAAAACGCGGCGGCGAACTCCCGGTGTTGCACGCCAGCGCCAACGGTGATTTGGCCCAGCCCGATGCCGTGGTCGAAAAGGTCTTGGCGATTTTATCGGGCCAACAAATTCGGACGCATCTTCATGGCTGAGAGGGTTCGGTTTCCCGAACCGCGCCTCCCTGGTGATCGTATAATTCCCGCTGGTTGGGATCAGTTTATGGAAAGTGCTTTTTGGTTGACGCCGATGTATTCTGCGAACTAACATAGAACCGGGTCATGCCTAGGAGTTCAGTGGAAGGCCAGCAGACCAGAATTCTGGTGCTCTCCAGCCAATCGGGCAATAACAAAGCCGCGGTGGGCTGTCTCAAAAGTCAGGCCGCGGTCGTGGAAATTGCCACGATTGATGAAGCGGTTGACGCACTGCGTCGGGAACGCTTCGACGCGATCTTCTCCGACGCCGCCGATTTCCTGCCTCTGGAACGCGCGCTCGTTTCTCAACAAGCCACCCTGATTCTCAATACCCTTGGCGAAGGCGTCTGCATCGTTGATGGCGAGGGCCGCTGTAACTGGATGAACAAAAAAATGCAGGCTTGGCCGGCGCGGGTCCATGAGCGGATCCGGCGCACCTGCCAGGAGGCATTCGAACTGTTTAGCAAACAGTACTCGATCCAGCCGCTCGAAAATCCCCCCGCCAATCGCTCCAAACGCTACGCCCTGAACATTGATGACCAGCAATACTTCGAGATGATCGCCTCGCCGGTGATCAGCCCGTCCGGCCAAGTCGTGCAGATCGTCGCGGTCATCTGGGATTCCACCAGTACCCGCCGTCTCCAGCAAAAGATCGATGCCATCGACGGCGCCGGCCGCGAACTGGTGCGACTCGAAGGCGATGCCCTCAGCAAGCTCAATGTCGGCCAGCGCCTTAAGCTCCTCGAAGATAAAATCATCAAGTTCACCCGCGACCTGATGCATTTCGATCACTTCGCCATCCGCGTGTTGGACCGAAAAAACAACAAGCTGGAACTGGTGATCGCGGCGGGCCTGCCTCAGGAAGCCGTCGAAGTGGAGCTTTTCGCCCAGCCGGAAGGCAATGGCATCAGCGGATATGTCGCGGCGACCGGGCGGTCCTACATCTGCCCCGATGTCGAACGCGATCCCCGCTACGTGGTTGGCCTGGATCATGCGCAGAGCTCGCTGACGGTTCCCCTCCGCCTGCACGACAAAGTCATCGGCATTTTCAATATCGAAAGCCGGCAGCGTGCGGCCTTCAACGAGGATGATCGGCAGTTTGCCGAGATCTTCGGCCGCTACGTCGCCATCGCGCTGAACATGCTCGACCTGATGGTCGTGGAACGCGTCAGCACCTGTCACAAGATCGCCGACGACGTTCGCGCCGAAGTCGCCGGGCCGCTCAATGACATCGTCTCCGATGCCAATGCGCTGATGCAGGATTACATCGGCAACGACGAACTTCGAGCCAAGCTCCAGCAGATCGTGGACAACACCAACGCCATTCGCCGCAGCCTCCACGAGGCCGCCGAGCCCAATACGGTCCTCGGCATCGGCGAAGTCAAAGGCGACGAAGATCCGCTCCTGGCCGGCTCCGATATCCTCGTTGCCGACGATGAGCCCAACATCCGCGCCACCATCTGCGATATCCTCCGCAAGTATCGCGCCAACCCCGTCGCCGCCAGCAATGGCGCTGAAGCCATCGTGCAGATCGAGCAGCGCGAGTTTGATCTGGTGATCAGCGACATCAAGATGCCCGACAAAACCGGCTACGATGTCTTCGCCGCCGCTCGCCGCCGTTCGCCCAATCTGCCCGTCATCCTCATGACTGGCTTCGGTTACGACCCCAACCACAGCATCGTTCGCGCCAGCCAGGAAGGCCTCCAGGCCGTCCTCTTCAAGCCCTTCAAGGTCGTGCAGCTCCTGGCCGAAATCCGTAAAGCCCTCCAATCGCCGATTACCCGGTAAAACGAACTCCCGTTGAGAGAACCCTGAACGAACAATGCCCAGGGTTGCCCTGGGCATTGGGTGGCTCTCAGTTGTGCACATCCATTATCGCGTGATCCCCGGCCGCCGCGCCCGCCGCAGCAGGGCCATCACGCCCAGCCCCAGTAAGCTCAAGCCCGCCGGCTCCGGCACGATCACAAAATCACTGCAAAGGATCTGCCCGGTCTCGCCATTCCGTACGATGTCAAAGCTATCCTCTGTCCACAGGCCCGCGCCGGCAGCGATTTGCCCATCGACCGAATAGGGCTTGAACTGGATGGCCGTGCTTCCGCTCAGACTCGTCGGCGTGAAGCTGATTCGCCCAACGCGGATCTCCACGCCACCGTCGGGCAATTCCGCGTACCCCGTTTCTGCGCTATCGAAATACAACCCAGACGAGGCATGAAAATAGTTCCATTCCGCGGGACTGCCCAAATCCAAGTCTCCATCTCCATCCGCGTCGATGGCACTCCTGGCCCAGGATGGATATCCAACGGGCCATCCCGGCGGGGGCGGTACTTCGGGTACAGACGGCCCCGTACGGATCGGTGCCACGGCTGCGATTGACCCACGGATGCCGCCGCTGCTGACGAAGCCACCGCGCAACGACGAGAACGTCTCGAGCGCCGGATTGCCCGTCGCCCCGGTGACCTGCACATAAACATCAATGTTGATCGGCTTGTTCAGATCCGCCGGCGTCAGCACAATCTGCTTGGCCTCCGTCCCCTCCTGCCGCAGATCGACCAACAGCGTACCCTGGGCATTGGGCACGCCCCACACGCCCGCCAACATCATCCCCGCCCATGCAGCCCTCCACCATGACTTGACCGACATGACGATCCTCCTTTACTGGCTTGCTCCCAACACGCTCGTTCGGGAGGGCGAGGCTCCTGACAAGCCAAGATCCACCGGTCAATCGCGGCTCGCCGGGAGGCTCGCCCTTCCACGGTACGCTATGGCCGGACGAAAACGTTCTAGTTTCTATTCCTTCTCGCCCGTAGCAGCAGACTTGCCCCGGCCATCCCTAGAATGCACATGCTCGAAGGCTCCGGAACATACCCGAACGGGATCGAGATAATCGTTCCCGTTCCGCCGTTCTGGGTCTGGCCATCTTCGACCCACAAAGCGGCTTGATCTGCAACGATCCCCGGCTCGCGCATGCGTGGAACAAACATTACATGGGGCCAACACAGGGTTGTCGGCGTGAAAGTGATCCGCCCGACCAGAAATTCGATGCTGCCATCGGGCATCTGTCGGCCCCAACCCTCCTCCTCGTTGAACATCACGGGTTCTGCGGAGCGAAACAAGACCGGGATCTGACCCAATGGCGCGCCCAGATCCAGATCGCCATCTCCATCCAGATCCATCGACTGCCCCGGTGTCGCGCCATTGTCCACAAAACCATAACCCTGATATTTCATCCCGGCGTACTGCTTGTTCCTGAACTTGTCGTAGTACCCGGCCGGGGCGATCTCGCCGATGGCCCCTTGGGGACTGATGAAAGAGCCCTGCAGGCTGGTAAACATCTCGGGTGAAGAATTGCCCGCAGCGCCGCTGATGTAGACAAAAACGTCAATGAAGATGGGTTTGTTCACATCCTGGGCGGTCAGCAAAACCTCATGGGCCCCGGTGCCAGTTTGCCGCAAATCGATCAGGAGCGTCGCCTCCGCCTGCATCGCCCCATACGCAATAACCGCAGCCGCGACGTACGTAGTGACCAGCCCTGTCGGCATCGACATGATGGACCTCCCTTGTTCCCGAGCGGACCACGGCTCGTTGATTCCCGACCGACGCCTGTTCGCAAGCGGAGCCGGGCCGTCCTCGGCCCGAATTTGGCCCGCCGATCCATCCATAACGTTCTGCGCAGTGACGCAGTCAGTTTCAGCATAAATGGGATCATCCCCTGCGGCATGATTCCCCGCTTTTGCTGGCCAGCACCACACGCGGACATCAACCCGTGCAGATGGACAGTGTAGCGCACCGATCCGCATACGCCCGGAGACTTTGTTCCCCGGGCTTTCCCGGCCATTCTGCAATTGCCCAACACAAGCCCCGACGGCTCCTGTCTTATGTCATCGGGGCAAGATAAAGTATGCTGCGCAACAGTCGATGTGTCAATTTATTTCTGTATTCTTCGCCGCAGAAGTAGCGTTCCCCCCGCGACTCCGAGCAGCGCCAGCCCTCCCGGCTCGGGCACGGTTGCAGCCGCCGCGGCGGCGACGGCGCCGATGTCAATCCGGCCCCACCCATACACCTCATCCCACCCCGGATCGCCCAAATCCACCGCCGTCGAATACAGGATCGATTGCACCTGATCCGGCGTCAGGTTGGGATTGATCGACCACGCCAGGGCCGCCGCCCCCGACGCCAGCGGCGCCGCAAAACTCGTCCCGTCGATCAGGCCGTATCCTTTCAGGTCTGGATCGATCGAATCCGCCACAAGGATGTTCACTGCCGGGGCGGACAGGTCCACGTACGGGCCCCAAGTGCTCCCGGTCTTCGTGTCCGTGACCCACCTCTGGTCCTGCTCGTCGGTGCCGGAGACAAAAATGAGGTTATCCAGGCCGGTCATCGGCTTGCGCGAATTGCTGTTTCCCGCCGCCACGAACGTCAGTGCCCCCTTGGATCGCGCGTAGGCCGCCGCCTGATCCAGTTGCCCATAGGTCAGCGACTGCAGCGATACGTTAATGACTTTCGCCCCGTTATCCGCAGCCAGGCGGATCCCCTGGGCGATCCATTCCGGCTTGGTGATGTTGCCGGAAACGGCTTTGATGGGCAGAATGCTGAATTCTCCAACCCCTGCGCCGCCGATGCCGTTGTCGATCCCCATTCCAATGACGCTGGCTACCCACGTGCCATGGCGGTAGGTCTTTTCGTCGGAGTACGCCCCGTCCAGGGCCGAGAGCGCCGGCAGCACCCGGCCTCCCAGATCCGGCTCGCTGGCGATGGTTCCCGTATCCACCACGGCCACGATCACATCCGGCGAACCCCGCGAATAGGACCAAGCTTCGGGCAAGGCCACCTGCGCCGCATGCCAAGAGATGGGGAAATACAGATCATTTGGGGCAAGAGGTTCCCCCCGGGCCTCAACCGCCAAGGCGGCAATCGTCAGTGCGCAGCCCCATGCCCTCCAGCACATCGATCACACTCCCTTGGACAAGGCCCAGCCACAAGGTAACCACTAGGGGAGGGCGAGACTCCTTCCGGGCCGCGATCTGCTTACCACGCATCTCGCCGATCGTGCACCGTTACCCTCCGCTCACCTGCACTTGACCCCGGCCTGCCCGCGAAGCCCAAAGGCCCTCACAAATGGGTTCGTTTTGTCAGGGCCTTCAATTCTGCCACGCAAAAGTAATTTCGCCAAACGAAACAGGGCGAAGGACCTTATGGGGTCCTTCGCCCCGTAGTGTTTCACTCTTTGACGAGTCTGTCGCTCGGTTTACTTGCGATTCCGACGGCCGAGGAGCAGAGCGCCACCGAGGCCGAGCACCGACAACGAAGCGGGCTCAGGAACGATGATCTGGAAACCGTGCGAAATCATCGAGCCGGTTTCACCATTCTTGATCACGTCGAAGCTGTCTTCGGTCCACAGACCGGCGGCAGCAGCGACCCCACCCGTGTCCTTCGCCAGGGGCTTGAAGTTGATCCAAGTGTCACCACCCAGAGCCGACGGCGTAAAGGTGATCTTGCCGATCACGAACTGAACGCCACCATCGGGCAGTTCCGTACCGATGCCACTCTCACCATCGAAATACAACGCCTGGCTCGAACGGAAGAGGACGTTCTGGACATCGGCATTGCCATCGCCGTTCAGATCCGCCGCCGTACCAGTCGTCGCACCGTTGGCGATGAAGTTGTAGGCGGGATACTTCGTCCCGACCCACTGCACCTTCTTGATCTTGTCATAGTAACCGGCCGCGCCGAAGCTACCCTTCGTGCTGCCATCAGCCACGAAGTCGCCGCGCACCGTGGACAACGTCTCGAGTTCGGCGTTCCCGGCGGCGCCGGTGACCGACGCGACCACGTTGAGCGTGATCGGCTTGTTCAGATCTGCAGCGGAGAGCACAACCTTCGTCGCGTTCGTTCCGTCCTGCACGAGGTCAATCGTCAATGCAGCATTGGCCACCGCACCAAGGGCACCCACTGCAAAAACGCCTGCACACGCCGAAATAAGCCGTTTCTTCATGGACATAACTCGTCTCACTTTCCCTCATGTTAACCCAATAAGCCCACGCTTATTGGGGTGGCCACGCGGGGCCAGACATGACCCAGAGATTCCTGAGAGCCGCTCCGGCTTCTCTATCACTCTTCGAAATATAGCACATTTGTTGAGCTTGTCCAGAAAATTTATCAGTCCGCTCCATAATGTCGTCTCAGTAAACACTGCTATATATAGGATTAATATAGATGCACATGATGTTGCGGCCGAAGCGTCCCAACTCCCCTTTGTGCGGGTCCAATAATGTCGGCCCGCAACCGAGCCGCAAGGCCGTTCTCTGGCCCTCAAAGCCATCCTCTTGTCCCGGAAACGGCCCCTGTGCAGCCGACGTCCGCGGCTGCATCACGACCCGAATTCCCAGGGGAATCCTACCCATTACATAATAGAACCGCTGCAAATCCACAGGTCATTGGCAGGACTCTTACACCCCTCCAAATTGACCTCCCGCCGCCCAAAGTGCGGCACAGGAGAAAGCTCTACGCGTCCACGGTCTTGGCCGATCAGTTGAAGAGCATCGGTGAACCATTCGTGCGATCACTGATCTTCGGTGCCATCCCGTCAGGAGATCCTGTTGCTCGGCAGACCCATAATCCTCCGAATGCGCCCACCAATGAGCGGGCCAGGATGTTCATTGCGGTAAGGTGGGAAGGCTGGGTAAAGATGAGTCTCGCCCCTTCACTCTCCATCACCCACTTGCCACCTGAAGACCGCCGAGGTGGTTTGCGTCGGCAGCACCACATAATAAGATAGACAAACAGTGGCATATCGATGCTCGGTCATGAGTACGCCGTGGATTCCCGTATGTGGGCGGCTGGGCGGTGTCCCTGCCGGTAGGGTAGGGATTAATGAACTTCGTCTCGTGGGCTTTTGTAGTCTTATTCGCGGTGGTGTTCGGGTACCGGCTCACCCTGGGGCGGCGCAAGACCGAGGGATTCTTCTTTGCCTTGGTGATCCTGGCCAGCACGACCTTTGTGATGTGGCATGTGCCCGTCTACGTCCTGATCATGCTGACGAGCATCGTCGTGGACTATGCGGCGGCAATCTGGATCAGCCACAGTGCTCCGGGCTCGCTGTGGCGTAAGGGGCTACTGGCGCTGTCGATCAGCATCAACCTCGGTCTTCTCGGCTTCTTCAAATACACCAACTTCGCCATCGATAGTCTGAGCCCGCTCCTGGACCGGTGGAATATCAACTTGGCCATACC
>JBLNDH010000702.1:0-16572 GCA_050261455.1 Bacillota bacterium | reverse complement strand
TCAGAAAGCGGTAGGGGGGGTCCAGAAAAATCAAATCGACCCGACGGCTGGGGATCGTGGTGGCAAACCACTTGAATAGATCACCGGCCACCACCTCACTGCGATCGGCTACCTTGAGTGTTTCGATGTTCTGGCGAAGGCGAAGTAGCGCCGAACGGTCGGACTCAAGGAATGTCGCATGGGCGGCCCCCCGGCTCAAGGCTTCCAACCCCATCGAGCCGGTGCCCGAAAAACAGTCATAAACCACCGCCCCGGGCAGTAGGGGGGTTACAATGTCGAACAGCGACTGCTTGACGCGGTCCGTAATCGGTCGGGTCGTATCTCCTTCGGGCGGCAGGAGTTTTCGTCCACGGAATTCGCCGGCGATGATTCGCATCCCCTCATTCTTGATTCCACGCGTCCTTTTTTCAATTACGGCGCGACTTGTTGCAAAAATACCCCACATAATCGAAAATTGCCTGTTGGATGGCTTCCCGAATGATCCATTACGAGGCGGCCTTTGAGGCATATCTGCGCGACCGCGGAATTCCTTACGTGGCGGTGGATGAAGCCAAGAAAGCCCTGTTCAGCAACGCCAAGCTCAAGTCGTTCGATTTTGTCGTCTACAGCAAGAGCGGACGAAACCTCCTGGTTGACGTGAAAGGCCGACAACTCCGCGGAAAAAACGCCAGTGGGTCCTACCAAACCTGGACCACCGAGCAGGACGTGGCAGATCTGCTTCAGTGGCAACAGGTCTTCGGCGAGGGGTTCACGGCGGTGCTGATGTTCACCTACTGGATCGACCCGCCTCTGACGCCTGAACCCGGGATGTTCCAGTTCAAAGACCGCTGGTATCTGCTGCTGGGGGTCGGGCTCGCCGAGTACCAGGAACACATGCGGCGGCGCTCCATCAAATGGGAAACCGTCGCCTTGCCCCAAGCAGACTTTCGCTCACTTGCCCGGCCAGTCGAAAGCTGGTTATGATGGGGGTATGAAGCAACGTCTACTATCGTTGTGCTGCGGGTTGATGGTGTCCTTGGTCGCCCCGGTTCTGGCGATGGCGGAAGAGGAGGCCGCCGCACCGCTCGCCCGATTTGAAGGATTCACCCGTTCGGTCAAAGTTGACGCGAGTTCTCCGATTCTCCTCTGGGGTGCTTTGGCACTCCTGGGAGCGTTGTGTATAGCGGCCTTGTTCAAGGATGCAAAACGTACACACTTGGATTAGCAGCAATAAGCCGTGTTGCGTCTTAGACGCAAGTGTCTCGACCAGAGAGGTGAAATCATGAAACGCTCGAAAGTGCTTTGGGCACTGGCACTGTTGAACGTGGTGCTGGTTGTCGTGTTGATGATACAACTGGGCGGCGAGAACGTGGCCCGTGCTCAAGAAGCCCGCCCCCGCGGTGAGTTTGTGCTAATCCCCGCCGATATTCCCGGCGTAAACAACGGCGTCATCTACATGCTCGATACACGCAACGGTGTCCTGGGCGGTTGGATCTATGAGCAGAATCAGAGGCGGCTGGTCCCGATCCCGCCGATCGATGTGGCGCGGCTTTACAGCCGTTAACCGCGTGTTGCTGGTTTTCCCAGGAGATGCGGATTCGCAACGAGACTAGAACCACGATAGACGGCGGAGATCCAATCATGAAATCTGAGATGACGGCCATTCGAGTTTTGACCATTACCGCGGCCCTGCTGCTGTTGACGATCATCATTCTCCCGAAAATGGCAACCGGCGCCAGCGATAACGTTGTCACGATCAAAGATGGAGATTTTGTAGTGGCCACACACAAGGTTTCCACGGGTGGCGATGCCCTCTATATCGCCGACACCCGGCTCGGTGCAATCGGCGTGTTTTCCTACGATCCCGGTCCCCGGGAACTGGTACTCCGCGACGTGCGGGCGATCAATGACACGTTCAATTTCAACGGCCGATAAGAATTCGGGCCATCCGAGCTGATCATTTTTTCTGGGCGTTTATTACCAGCGATCATCCATGGGCAAGCGGCCAGCGCTTGCCCATGTTGTTGTACGGTAGAGGAGTTTCGGTGAACGGACGTATCGCGGCTTTGGCCGAACGTGTGTTGAGGGAAGAGCTTCTGAGCCGAGAGGACGCCGCCTGCCTGGCAGCGGTGGGGGGGGATGAGATCTATGACCTGTTCTACTGGGCCAACAAGATCCGCATCCGCTTCATCGGACGCGACGTGAAATTCTGCGCTCTTGTGCCGGCCAAGTTCGGTGGCTGCAGCGAAGACTGCAAGTTCTGTGCGCAATCGTCCCATTACCACACCGCAGTCGTCGGCCAGAGGAGACTGACCGATCAGCAAATTCTGGAAAGTGCCGACAAGGCCGTGATGGTAGGGGCGTACAATTTCGGAATCGTCAACAGCGGCCGAGGACCGACGCGACGGGAACTGGAACAATGGCTCCGTCCGATCATGGAAAAAATCGCTTCCGAAGGAAAGCTCCGCGCCTGTGCAGACCTGGGAACTCTTACGCCCGAGACCGCGAAATTCCTCTTTGAAAATGGCATCCGGCGGGTGAATCACAACCTTGAAACCTCCGAGCGGTTCTATCCCCAGATCGTCAGCACGCACCCCTATAGCGAACGCCTGCGCACGCTGAGAATCGCCAAGGAAGCGGGGCTTGAACTCTGCAGCGGCGGGATCTTCGGCATGGGCGAAACCTGGGAGGACCGCCTCGATATGGTGTTCACGCTGCGCGACATTGGCGTGGATGTCATGCCGATCAATTTCCTGAATGCCATCCCCGGCACCCCGCTGCAACACCTGGAGAAACTCCCGGCGATGGAGTGCCTGAAGATCATCGCAGTTTGCCGGTTTCTGCTTCCCAATAAGGAGCTCAAAGTGGCAGGGGGGCGAGAAGTCTGTTTGCGCGACCTGCAGAGTTGGATCTTCTTCGCCGGCGCCAGCAGCATGATCATCGGCAACTACCTCGCCACCCAGGGACGCACCGCCGAGACCGACCACCAGATGCTGCGCGACCTGGGGCTCACCTGGCGAACCTATGGCGGCGGGGGGGAGCAATCGGCATGTGGATGCCCGGAAAACGCAAAGGTGATTGGCTCCGGCAAGCACGCGGTTCCGATTGTCTGCGAACGCGAAGTAACCGGCCAATCGCCCGAATCACGCTGAGCAGGCCATCGGAACGGGCCGTTGGACCCTGGGTCAGCCCCCCTGCCAGTGCTCTCCCAAGGGTATTTGGGGCCCTATAGCCGCAAGACAGCTTGAAGAACGCGCCGTGTCTGGAAGGGCGAGCCTCCCGGCGAGCCATAGCTCCGCCAGGCAGAAGATGCTCTTCGTCTTCACGCCGAGTTCGGAGCTACGCGACAGCGCCCGGATCTTCCTCTCTATTCGAGAACCAACTCCTGCGGCATCCCTCGATTCAGTGTAGTGGTATCGCCGCTCCAACGTGGCATGGGGCTGTTTCTATTTGCCCACCCATGTATTCTTCTATAGCCCACGACACCACCGTGCTGACCCAACAAGCTGCCATAAGTGATGCATTGCCAGAAAGCACCGCTGAATGGGCCTTCTCCGAGCTAGGATAACCGCGCGCAGTATCTAACTTAACATAACATAGATTATAGGACGTGGGGGGGGGGGGTACGACCGGGAAAAGTAGGGGGCTGCCTAAATACCCCATATTAACGCAGGGACGCCGCGATCACGAGTTGCTCGAAACGATCATCCATCGCCTGACAGGCCTGCAGAACATCGTACTTGGCCAGAATTGCCGCCAATTCTTCCGGGTACTTCTGTGGCTGCTCGATCCACCACACGTTCTGCAATTGCGTCACCAGTCGATCGGCGTCGCGCGTATCGTACAGGCATAGCGGATGCATCGACGCGGGCAGGAGTTCCGGATAGCACCCGCTATTGGGGAAGATCGGCCAGCAACCCACCTGCAACGCCCGCACGGCATAATGATCATACGGCGCACCCGGCCGGGCACTGACCACGACCGCCGATTCATGCAAAGCCCGAATCTGGGCTTCTTCATCGCTTTCGCTGATGGTTCGGCGGGGAAGTTCCGGATCCAACCCATCCACGGGCCCTACCGTGACCAGTTTATACTTCTCGCGGCGGGACAAGGCACATAGAGCTTCGTTCAGGATCTGGATGTTGGCATCACGCGTATCCACGAACAACATCCGGGGATCTCGCTGAATCTGCTCGTGCTGGCGAATCCGGATGGAGATGGCTTGATCCACCGGTGGCGGCATGAACTGGATCTTGTCGCTCAGTTCCGCAACAGGATTATGGCCCGATACTTCGGGAAGCCGCTCAACCAGCGAATTGGCACGCTTGAGGAACGACCGCTGGTGAAACAGCGAATTGAACCAGATCTCCGTGGCGGCCGACGCCGAGCTCAGGTTAACCGCCTGATGAGGGCTGGTCGGCGGCGTTCCCACGGGAGGTAATTGATTATCGTGGAAATACACGACCGACGGCTTGTTCTGTAGCTCCGGAACAAACCGCAACAGGTCCCCCACGTTCATCGCCTCGCTAGTAAAAAGCAGATCTACCCGCCCTACCCAATGGCGCGAAAGCTGCTCCGCAAACCAGTGGGCTGCCGCTGCCAGACGACGTTCAACCCGCCGAGGGGGAAGCTTCAGCAGTGTCCAACGATGCCGGCTATGCCGCATCAACGTCTCAAGCATCGACTTCCGCGCGCCGCCATAAAACGGCTCAAGAGCGAGAATATCGAGCTGCGGAGACATCGTTGAGGGTTCCGTTAGACCCGGGACGCTACCCAACCTTCCATACACTACAGCTAACTTACTTGTTGAGGCGTTCCAGCAGATACGGGAGTATTTTATCCGTTGAGACGCGTTCCTGCTTCATGGAATCGCGGTCGCGGATCGTAACCGTCTGGTCCTGGGCCGTTTGGCCATCGATGGTCAGGCAGAAGGGCGTTCCGGCCTCGTCCTGCCGCCGATATCGCCGCCCTACCGCACCCTTTTCGTCGTAGAAGACGGCGAAATACTTCTGCAATTCCTTGTAGATGGCCATCGATCGCTCGGGCATGCCATCTTTCTTGACCAGCGGGAAAATGGCCGCCTTCACGGGTGCCAGCCGCGGATGCAGACGCAGAACGACGCGGGTTTCCATCTGGCCCTTCTCGTTGGGGGCCTGATCCTCGTTGTACGCTTCGCACAGGAACGCCAGCAGCGACCGCGTAGCCCCGGCGGAAGGCTCGATGACATGCGGCGTAAACCGCTCTTTCGTCTCATCATCGAAGTACGTCAGGTCCTTACCGCTGTACTTCATATGCTGCGTCAGGTCGTAATCGCCGCGATGGGCAATTCCTTCCAGCTCGCCCCAGCCCCAGGGGAACATATATTCCACGTCGCTGGTGCCCTGCGAGTAGTGCGACAGCTCCTCCTTACCATGTTCGCGCAAACGAAGATTGGAGCTCTTCAGGCCCAAATTCTGGTACCATTTGAACCGGGCATCGCGCCACCGCTCGTACCACTCCCGGCTGGTCTTCGGATGACAGAAGAATTCGATCTCCATCTGCTCAAATTCACGTGACCGGAAGATGAACTGCTTCGGGGTGATCTCATTTCGGAACGACTTGCCAATCTGGGCAATCCCGAACGGGATCTTGATACGCGTGGAGTCACAGACGTTCTTGAAGTTAACGAAAATGCCCTGCGCGGTTTCCGGACGCAGATAGACCATGGCCGCGTCGTCTTCGACCGGACCAACGAAGGTCTTGAACATCAGGTTGAACTTGCGGGCTTCAGTCAGCTGGCACTCGTGGTGCTCACCGGGGTGCTTGGAAGGCTTCCGTGGGCACTCGCTCTCCATGATCTGGTCGGCGCGGAAGCGCGCCTTGCAGCATTTGCAGTCCACCAGGGGATCCGTGAAATTCGATTCATGGCCGGACGCCTGCCACACGGTGCGCTGCATCAGGATTGCAGTATCGACGCCGACGATGTCTTCTCGCGTCGTGACGTTGTCGTGCCACCAGGCGTTCTTCACGTTTCGGAGCAGTTCGACGCCCAGCGGGCCGTAATCCCAGGTACCCTTCAGCCCGCCGTAGACTTCCGACCCGGGAAAGATGTACCCGCGGCGTTTGCACAAGGAAACCAGTTTGTCCATCACGCTGTTGTCAGCCATCGTCGTGCTCCGAAAAACAAACCGGCATCCAGCACGAGTCACTTGGCGCACGATGCAGCGAAAGCCACATGGAAGCGAGCCAAGTGCCTGATACCGAATGCCGTATATCGTCAGTACGGATGTGATCCGCTCGGCTTATATTGGCCGCGATCAGGCGTTCGCGGCTTGGGTACCCTTCCCAGCAGCAGCGGCCTTGGCGGCGTTGAGCTTGCGGGCCAAGCGGCTGCGCCGACGAGCGGCAGTATTCTTGTGAATCGTGCCCTTGCTGGCCACCCGATCCAACTTCTGGGCAACCTTGCGGAGTTCGGTTTCGGCCTTGGCAAAGTCACCACTGCTCAGCACGGTGGTGAAGGACTTGATCTGTTCACGGATTGCAGTCTTGCGGGCGCGGTTGCGAGCACGGCACCGCTCGTTCTGACGGACGCGTTTCTTGGCGGAAATCGAATGAGCCACGTTAGTTACCTTTCTCCTGTCTCTTCATGCTGGGTGATCACTCACCCACCCGAATATGTAGTTCCTCACCTCGTGACCCGGAAAGGGCACACGAAGGGTCAGAAATCATAACTATTACCGCTGGAAAGTCCAGCTACACCCCCCTACCGCTTCCCGGCTGAAAAACCAGTTCCTTTCAGAGCACCTGATGCATCCTCGTGGCGGCCGGGAAAACACCCTCTACACCCGGGTCCTGTCGCCCGGTGCGGCAT
The DNA here is from genome assembly GCA_050261455.1 of Bacillota bacterium. GTDB lineage: Bacteria > Planctomycetota > Phycisphaerae > Tepidisphaerales > Tepidisphaeraceae > JAPLNB01. The sequence goes on along the minus strand of JBLNDH010000702.1, from coordinate 9,743 downwards.
GCCTGGGCGGTCATTTCTTCGCACGCAGCGTCTTAATGCGCGTCTGCACATCCCGATACGTGAATTCCCACTGGGCAACCTGGCTATACCGCTTCAGGGCCTGTTCGAGGTTCCCTTTCTGCTCCAGGGCACGACCCTGCCAATAATTCATGTCCTTCGATCGCTCGTCCCCCTTCACGTCGTACGTATCGATAATCTGCTGGAGCGTGTCGATGGCCTCATCCACGAAGCCCGCCTCAAGAAACGCCCGGCCAAGCAGCACCGTAGCGTCGTTCGAGATCTTGGGATCAACACGGGCTTGCTGGAACACCGGAATTGCTTCATCGTACCGCTTCAACGCAAACAGCCGGTTGGCAATCTGATACCTCAAGCTCAAGTCTGTCGGGTAGGCTTCCGCGGCGAGCTTGAACTCGCCGAGTTCAAACTCCAACTGCTCTTGCTTGAATTGCTCGTAGTCCTTCTGCAGTGCGGCATCATTCGGCTCGGCATCCCGCGCCTGTCGCAGCGATCGCTCCATCCGCGATAGCTGCGTCATCTTGATCTTGCCCACACGCTGACGGAAGCGGAACTGCTTGGTGCGGGCATATGCCGCTTCCAGCACTTCGATAGCGCGATTCTCGTTCTCCGGGTCCTCGGTGGCTTCCAAGGCATCCACATACTTGGAAACCTTGCCGGTCTCGTTCGGATCGGCTTTCCACTCGGCCTCGGCTTCCTTCACGCGGCGCAACAGGAAATCATCACCCACCACGTCGCGTTCGCTGTCCAGCAACTCCTGCTGCTTGTCCTTATCGCGGATGCTTTCGCGGAAACTGTTGGCCGATTCGTACTTGCCCGTATTCATCGTCTCCAGGGCGCTCAGATTCTTCAGTTCGGCCTGGAGATCCATGTCCAAGGGCTTCAAACGCAACGCAAAGTGGCAGGCTTCGGTCGCCAGTTTCCACTGCGACAATTCCTTGTACACATCCTTCAAAGCGATGTACTTGTGGAAGTCCGGCGATTTGCTGTCTGCATTGGCACGCAACAGGATCGGGCCCATCCACATCGCCGTGTCGTAGTACCCAGCCCGCTGCGCGCATTGGAGCAAGCTGACCATGTGGTCCGTATTGCCCGGATCGTACGCCAACAACTTGGCAATGTTCAGCAGGTTCTGCTTTTCATCCTTGCCGGACCTGCGCAGCTTGGCTTTTTCCATGAACCCCAGGTCTTTGCCGCCACTGGCCTTGCGAATCAGCGAAATATTGCGCAGACCCTCATGGCCTTCGCGTGCATCCGGATCCACGTTCAGACCCATGAGGTAGAGGTCGATGGCATAGTCGTAGTTACCGGTATCAGCTACCGTCTTGCCATGCTCAAAGAACTTCTTGGCCTTTGCTTGGTCGTCCGGTGAGACGTCACGATAACCTGCAGGAAGATCAGCCACGGTGTTGTCCCTGAAAACGTAAATGCGACATTCGACAGTCCAGCCCACCCGGGGGCCCCTGCCGTTACTCTATCATCCTACTAGACTATGCTTGCCCCGTCGAATGTCAAAACGTCCTGTTGAAGCTAATGGCAAAATGGCCTAATGTTTGTCATCAAACGCTATTACCACAGATTGGCCCATTATGTTTGAGGACTTGAAGATCGTTTACTGGCCGGATCCGCGACTGCTCAAAAGGAGCAAGCCGGTCGACGTATTTGACGATTCCCTCCACCAGCTCGTGCAACGCATGCTTGTCTTGATGCGTGAATCCAAGGGGGTCGGGCTCGCAGCCCCCCAGGTGGGCATTAACATTCGCCTGTTTGTGATGAACCACACGGGTCAGCCGGGTGATGACCGCGCTTACGTCAATCCCGTTCTTTCCGATCAGGCCGGGGAAGAAGAATCCGAAGAAGGCTGCCTCAGCCTCCCGGGTATCCACATTGATGTCCTTCGGAGCAAAGTCATTCGAATTACCGCCCAGGACGTGGATGGCCGGCCGGTGGACCAACAGGACTCCGGCTATCTCGCCCGGATCTGGCAGCATGAGACGGATCATCTCGATGGCATCCTGCTGACAGATCGCATGAGCATGGGTGCTCGCCTGGCAAATCGGAAGATTCTCAAAGATTTGGAAGAGCGTTATAACGCCGAGCATCCTGCAGCAGCCAAGAAAAGCCTGGTTGCGGCCGGGAAAAAGCGTCATAAGTGGTAAGGAGGAATGCCCTACTGGCAAGCAAGCGGGCTACCGCGGCTTGTTCCGGCAGGCGCATGCGTTTACGATTGCAATCCCTTGAATAAACGGATTGCCATTCTCGGATCAACTGGCTCGATCGGCTCCAATGCTCTGGAGGTCATTGAACACTTGGGGCCCCCCTACCGGGCTATCGCTCTTAGTGCGCATCGTCAGGTAGGAAAACTCCTGCAACAAGTTCGTAAGCACCGCCCTACCGCTGTTGCCTTGACGGACGATACCGCCGCAGCCGAAGTGTTGCCTGAATTGCGCTCGGCTGGGGTCGAAATCTACCAAGGTGCCTCCGGCATGGTGCGGATGGTCCAGCGCGACGATGTGGATGTCGTTCTGGCGGCGATCGTCGGAGCGGCAGGGTTGCCCGCGGTTCTAGCTGCGGTCGAGGCCGGCAAAACCCTCGCCTTGGCCAATAAAGAATCGCTGGTTGTCGCCGGTTCGCTTTTGATTCCTGAGGCCCGACGGCGCAACGTCCCCCTTTTGCCGGTCGATTCCGAGCATGCGGCCGTCTTCCAAGCCAAACTCTGTGGCCGAGCGTCGGAAGTCCGCCGGATTATCCTCACCGCCAGTGGGGGTCCCTTCCGCAATGCCACCCGCCAGCAGCTTGAGCACGCTACCGTCGCAGATGCCCTCAAACACCCCACTTGGCAGATGGGGAATAAGATCACCATCGATTCAGCCACGATGTTTAATAAAGCCTTGGAAATCATCGAGGCCTGCTGGCTGTTCGATTTGCCTCCCGAAAAGGTCGAGGTCGTTATCCATCCCGAATCGATCGTTCATTCCATGGTCGAGTTCGTCGATGGGTCGGTCCTCGCGCAGCTTTCCCCGCCGGATATGCGGACACCTATTCAGTACGCATTCACCTATCCGGAGCGGTTGCCTGGAATTAGTCGGAAACTGAACATCGGCGCGCCATTTTCGTTGAACTTCCAGCCCCCCGATGTTGATCGGTTCCCGGCCTTGCGTCTGGCGTATGAGGTTGCTCGAGCTGGCGGAACGATGGGGGCAGTTCTGAATGCAGCGAATGAAGCGGCTGTGGCAGCTTTCCTGGCTGGGAAGATTTCCTTCATGGAGATATCCCGCCTGGTCGAGTCTACAATGCGGGCGCACCGGCTTCAGCAGTCTCCGTCCTTGGACGATCTCCTGAAGGCGGACCGGTGGGCGCGCGCAACCGTCGAGTCGCGGATCGACAGCGGCAAGCCCGCTGCCCTGCCGGCTGGCCGATAAGTGCCCTGCGCTGCAGGCATTAAGACTGGTTTCTGCTGTTTGAGGATAACCATACACTATGGGAATTGGTGATATCATCGCCGTTGCCTGCCTGGTATTTGGATTTGGCTTCGTGGTCTTCTTCCACGAACTGGGCCATTTCCTCGCCGCCAAGTGGGTCGGAATCAAAGTCGAACAATTTGCCGTCGGGTTCGGCCACGCCATCCTCTCCTGGCGCAAAGGGATGGGCGTCACCTGGGGCTCCAGCGGCAAGAAGCTGGCCGAGCTGCAGGAACGGGGAGCCGATCTCAGCCAATATGGCGAAACCGAATATCGCTGGAACTGGATCCCCCTGGGTGGGTACGTGAAGATGCTGGGCCAGGACGACATGAATCCCAACGCCCACTCTGACGACCCCAAGTCCTATAACCGCAAGTCCGTCGGACAACGAATGCTCGTGGTTTCGGCGGGCGTAACCATGAACGTCATCCTGGCGGCCATCCTGTTCATGGTGGTCTTCCTCATGGGCTTCCATGTTCCGCCGGCCATCGTGGGCAATGTCATGCCCAATTCCCCAGCCCAGCTGGCTGGCCTGCGCGTGGGCGACCGCGTGCTCTACATGGACGGCCAATACCAACATGATTTCACGAAGCTCCAGTTGAACACGGCTTTGGTGGCTGCGGGACAAGACATCCCCCTGAAGGTTCTGCGTGATGGCAAGGAAGTCGATCTGGCCGTCCGGCCTCAGCGTATCAACAGCGATCCCAACTCCTTCCTCTCCCTGGGTATTGGTCCCAGCGCCATCCTCGAGCTGCGCGGGTTGGATGCGAAGCTCATCGGCAAGGTCAAAAAGGCCAACGACGAGCCGCTTGATCCGTCCACCGAGATCCTCCCCGGCGATACGATTACCGCGGTCGATGGCATCCCCGTTGGTCAGCCCGATCCGAAGAACCCGCAACTCGACTGGCGCACGCGCGATTACGAGCTTTTTGACCAGCACGTGCAGAATTCCGCGGGCAAGCCGGTCGTTCTTAGCGTCCGCGATCCCCAAGGAAAGATGCGTGAGGTGAAAGCCCAGGTCGCCTTCCAGAGCTTCTTTGGCGAGACTCCCTTCAACTTGGCTGGCATGCAGCCGCGCCCGCAGGTCGAAGACATCATGGAGAACTCCCCTGTTCAAGGGAAACTCAAACGCGGCGATGTCGTCACCGCCTTACGCGTCAATGGGGAACTCCGGGCCAATCCGGGCACAGATCAGTTTATTCGGATCGTCAATGAAGCCGGCGATAAAGGCTCGAAGGTCAGCTTCACGGTCGAACGCGATGGCAAACGCGAGCAGGTCGGCGAAGTCGTCCCCGATTTCCGCACCGGCCCGCGTAAGCGAGGCGTGGGGATCGGCCTGGGAATGGATGATCGCCGTCCCATCATCGCCAATGTGCTCGAGAACTCCGCCGCAAGCCGGGCCAAGATCCCCAGCGGCGCTTTGATCGTTGCGGTGGATGGCCAGCCGGTGAGCAACTGGTTCGATATTCACGCCCTGCTCAAGAAGAGCGGCGGGACCAGTACCGTCTCGTATCAGGCTCTGGATATCGATGGCAAGCCCATCGATGCCACTCCGCGTGAGGCCAAGCTTCAGCTCGATCCCCAGGAACAAAAGACCCTGGCCAATGTTCGCTATACTCACGGACTGGCCTTGGCCGAACGCATCGATGTGCGTCAGACGTCCCATCCCATTACTGCGGCCGCCTGGGGTGTTACCGAAACGCGCGACCTGCTCCTGCAGTTTTACGTGACCCTTCGCCGGCTCGTGCAGGGATCCGTCAGCGCCACCAACCTGATGGGCCCCATCGGAATTGTCCATGCCGGCTCTCTGTTTGCCTTTAAGGGGTGGGATTGGCTGCTGTGGTTCCTGGCCATGATCAGCGCCAACCTTGCCGTGGTGAACTTCCTGCCGATTCCGATTGTGGACGGCGGTCTGTTCACTTTCCTGATCATCGAGAAGCTTGCCGGCCGTCCCTTGTCTGCGCGAGCGCAAACCGTGGCCCAAATCGTGGGCCTGGCCATCATTCTCAGCGTCTTCCTCCTGGTGACCTATCAGGACATTGCGCGGATTTGGATGTAGAGGGGGAAGCGGCCAGTGGTTAGTGGCCGGTAGTCAAAAATCAGAGATCAACGAGGGATCCTCCAGCGATTGCTGGAGGATCTTTTTTTGCCGATCGGTCCAGAATCGCGGGCGTGTCGGGTCCATTGAGTCGCAGCCGAAATGGCGAGCGATCGCCCGGCGCAACTCGGCAATCCCCTGCCCCGTTGTCGCGACCGTGCGGACTGCTTGGTTTCCCCGTTTGGTGGCAGCCTGCAGGGCCGAGTTCTCATCATCCTTCCACACCGCAGCCCGATCGCATTTATTAACGACGCAGATGGCTTCAGGATGGCGCTGCAGCAGTTCCGCTTGCCCCCCTTCCAGTGGCTGCGTCGCATCCAATACCAGGACAACCAGATCGGCTCGGCGGATCTCTTGCCCACTGCGTTCAATCGCCATTCGCTCGATGGGATCCAAGGTTTCATGCAACCCCGGGGTATCCAGCAGCATCACCGCCAGCCCATCGATGTTGGCGATCTCCCCGATCCAGTCACGCGTCGTTCCAGGCAAGTCCGCCGTGATCGACCGCTCCTGCGCAAACAGCTGGTTGGCCAGCGTGGACTTCCCCACATTGGGCGCGCCAATGATCCCGACGCGAGGCAAGGATAGCAGCCAGCACAAGCTGCGATCCTCCAGGATCCCGCAAAGTTCCCCGGGATCGACTGGCTTGGCGCAGAATCGCTTCCATGCCTCAGCCTGCGCCAGTAGCACGCGCAAGCCCAATTCGGTTTTGGCCAAGGGCAGATACGCCGCGATCTCCCGTTCCAGAAGGGTGTCGCCATCAACCGCCTCCATCCGCGATGACGCCCCTGTCTCCTCCACCACCTCGAAACCCGCTCGCCGCGCCAAATCCAGAACTGCGCGGGTAACCCAAGGCCCGCCGTGCAGGTTGATATCCGCCAGTTCCCCCCCACCGCTCAGCACCACCACGGGATCGTCAATCACTCGACTTCCATCCGCCAGCGTCCCATGTACTGGACGTTCGATCTGAGCCGGGCGAGAAAAATGCGCACAGAGGAACCCCCCTACCCTCGGTCCGATCAGGCGTACGACGGCAATCGCGGCGCTACCCGCGGGGGTGAGGAGAATGGCTTGGCTTGGTGCGTTCACGTGCGATGCTTGATGTGGTGTTCCGCGTACGCCAGCGCGATCCCGTAGAACGTCAGGTCCGGCGCCACCGCGTGCAGCAGTTCCCAGCCCTCAAACAGCTTCTGCGCATCCCCGCCGGTTGCGATGATGTCGGGCCAGAATCCCAGGTGTGTTGCGTAGTTCTCCACCAGTTCCTTGACCATGCCGCGAATGCCATGATACACGCCGTGCAGGATCGCCTGCTCGGTGTTCTGCCCGATGGCACCTTTCGGCACGGCCAGGTCAACCCGCGGCAACTTCGCCGTTTTATCATGCAGCGCATCCAGCATCATCTGCACGCCGGGCGCAATGGCCCCGCCGAGGAAATCGCCCTGGTCGTTGCAGCAGTCCACCGTGATGGCCGTTCCTACATCCACAACCACGCAGGCTTTTTCCATCTGTTCGTAGGCTGCGGCGATGTTCAGAATGCGATCGACCCCGGTCTGCTCGGGGTTCTCGGTGAGGACCTTGATCGGCAGCTCCAGATCCTTGCCGACCCACTCTATCTTCTGGCCGGTTGCCAGGTTGACAGCATGCTCGAGCGATTCAACCATCGCCGGGTTCACGCTTGCGCCCGCTACGGCAGCATTCTCGCGATCCTTGATACGGGACCAGGCATCGGCGATTTTGCCCTGCCAGTCTGTTCGCTGATCCAGCGGAATCCGCGTCGCGTACTCGAGGTTTCCCTGCACGAAGACGCCCATCGCCAGGCGCGAATTACCCACATTCAACACCAACAGATTGATCTCCATGGCCAAGAGTATACGGCCAGCCCAATACCTTTGTCTGCATCCTCACACTTGCGCCTGGGCTGTCCTTTCGTGTAAGCTGATACCATGGAACCGACACCGACAGGACGGGTCGCACTCATAACGGGCGGCGCCAGGCGGGTGGGCCGGGCTATTGTGGAAAGCCTTGCCGGCGCCGGCTTCGATGTCGCCTTTACCTATTTCCACAGCCAACGCGATGCGGCCGATCTGGTTCAAACCATAAGGGCTCTGGGGCGGCGTGTTGAAGCCATTCGCGCCGACCTTACTCAGCCGCAACAGGAGATGGATGAGATCGGCCGTGTGATCGATCAACGGTTGGGCCGGCTTGATGTTCTGGTCAACAATGCTTCGATCTATGAGCCTGGTTCATTGGCCGCTGTCACACTGGAGCAGATGCGACAGGCCTGGGCCATTCATGCCGAAGCCCCCCTACTGCTTTGCCGGCAATTCCAAAGCCAGCTTCGCCAGCATCATGGCCAAGTCATCAATATGGTGGATCTGCTGGTGGAAAGGCCGTGGCCGGAGTACCTGGCGTACTGCGCCAGCAAGGCGGCGCTGGCTAATCTGACCCTGAGCTTGGCTCGGGAAATGGCACCGGAGGTCACTGTTAATGGGATTGCGCCTGGGGTGGTTGAATGGCCGAGCGATTACCCTGACACCGAGAAGGTGCGTTACCTGAAACGGGTTCCCCTGGCGCGGCCGGGTACCCCGCGTGAGGTGGCCGACCTGGTCCTGTTTCTCTGCACCGGCGGCAGCTACATCACGGGGCAAATCCTCCGCTTGGATGGGGGACGGTCGATTACGTAAGTGATTTCCCGCAAATGAGATGGGGCGGAAATGGGTTCGTTTTGTAGAAGAAGTGGATAGTGGGTAGTGGATAGCGATTGGAGGGGAAATGGGTTCGTTTTGTCGAGGGGCGGCGGAGGGGGATTCACTTTTCAAAGAGCGAACCAATGACCTGAGAGGCAATGGTTGGGTTGCCTGAGCAGGTCGGCGGACAGTGCTACCATGGGGGCGGAGAATGTCAAGCAAAATATATCATTATTCGTTAGGGTCTAGGTAAGAGGTTTAAGGAGGGCCGAGGAGGTTGAGGAGGAGGCGTTCGGTTACGGGGTCGTAGGTGGGCTTGGAGGGGTCCAGGCGGCGTTGCAGGTCGAGTTGGAGGAATAGGAGGGTGCCATTGCCTGTGGCGGCGGGGAGTTCGGCGGCTATCGTGGTGTCCGGTTCTCTGGCCCAGAGAATTCTCTTGGCACGAGTCAGGGCCGGGCCTTCGATTCGGCCGATGCCCACCGTGCCGGGGATGCCATTCCAGCGGATCAGCCATTGGGGGTCGATGCCGGAGAGCATGGGGTGGATCCTATCCGGGTACGGGAAGACACGTGAGAAGCGTTCGGGCTTGCCAATCGTTACATTGCACAGCTCGGGCCAGTTCCAGAAGGGAGTGGATAGAACGATTATTCGTCCTCCCTGGGCGGCGAAATTGCAGAGGGCCTTGGCATGGACTTTCTCGGGTTCGGTCAGGTGGGTGGCGTTCCAGATGATCACCGTATGCGTTCCGGGCGAGAGTTCGTCGAGATGCTCCGAAGTGCGCAGGCCCTTGGATTTGAAGAAGGCTTGCGCGGCATTGCTGGTGCCGAGCACAACGAATGTGCGCTGCCGGGCGGTGTCGGGGACAACGGGCGGCTTGATGGCTCGCACAAAACGTTGGCTGAGTACGGGACGGCCGGGAAATCCCGTTGTTCGGGCAGTGAGCCAGTAGCTGCCTTCTTGCTCGGGCAGTTGCCAGGTGATGGGGGTCTTGCCGATGGAATCGGCCTTCAGGGTGAAGTCGAAACTCCAGCGGCTGATGGGTTGATCGAAGCACTTGGCTTCGGGAATGAGCTGGGGGCATTCCTTGGTGAGCAGCAGATCGACGTGGATGCGGGCATCGTGCCAGGAGTCGTTGATCAGGTGCAGATCGGTGGTCACCTGCTGGCCGGTCAGGTAGCTGGGGTCAAACAGGTCGAGGCTGGCAAGGACCGGGGAGAGCGAACTGTGCCAGGCGGCGGACTGGGGTGCGGCGTAGTTGGCCTTCCAGACGGCGCTGCCTTTGCCGGTTTCGCGGACGCGAGCGGCGAGGCGGGTTCGGGTCCAGCCGGCGTACATGTAGGGCCAGATGCCATCGAGGCGTGCTCGGCGCATAGCTTCGGTGTGCTCGGCCCCGATCTGCGCGACGGCCAGATCGTTGGCGAGTCGGTCATCCACGCCCGTCCACTGCGTGCGTGGGTGCCCGAAGTCGTTCATGTACTCCGT
>JBLNDH010000701.1:0-22049 GCA_050261455.1 Bacillota bacterium | reverse complement strand
GGAGGCTGGCTGGAAAGGGGGGGAGGAGGTGGGGTATGATCGCGGCGGCCGGACAGGACGTTGTCCGGGTGTGGCCGCGAAGGGGAGGGCTTCGCACCGAGGTGTGCGAGGCGGCTGGGTGCTGCTACTTGCCTTGAGGAGATAAAGCATGTCGGGTGCGAAAACTGCGGCGGCTGTGGTCAGTGTCTTGTTGGGTTTGGGATGGATGCAGTCCTGGGGAGTGGGGCAGGAGGCGGTGGCGCAGCCGGCTACGCAGGGAGTAGCGGCGACGCAGCCGGTGGAGAAGATCCATGTCGTGAAGAAGGGGAAGCTTTCATTGAACATCCAGGCGGAAGGAATGCTGCTGCCGGTGGAGCCGTTTGAGGTGAAGCTGAAGATGAAGGCGTATAGCGGGCCGTTGACGGTTGTGTCGATTGCGCCGGCGTGGGGGAAGGTGAAGGCGGGGGATGTGCTATTGGAATTGGACCCGACGAACCTTAAGTGGGCGATGGAAGAGGCGGAGAACGGGCTGGCGACGGCAAAGGCGAATCTGAAAAAAGCGGAGGCGGATGCGGAGTTGGCGGACAAAGGGGAGGCTTTGGCGTTGCGGATGCAGCAGGATGCGGTGAAGAATGCGGAGGGGGCGTGGAAGTGGTGGGAGAGCGTGGACGGGCCTTTGATGCTGCAGTCGGCGGATCTGCAGGTGAAGTATGCGGAGGATGCGGTGGGGGACCAGGATGATGAGCTGGAGCAGCTCCGGAAGATGTACAAGTCGGAGGAGCTGACGAATGCGACGGCGGATATTGTGATCAAGCGGGCGGTGCGGTCGCTGGAGCGGGCGAAGATTACGTCGAAGAATCAGCAGGAGCACCGGGAGAAGACCCGGGCGTACGATTACCCGATTGCCCGGCAGCGGGTGTTGGATGGGCTGGAGCAGGCGAGGCAGCAGTTGGCGTCGTTGAAGATTGCCCAGGAGCAGGCAGCGGTGGCGCGGAAGGGGTCGCTGGCGAGCGCGCGGATTGCGCTGGAGCAGGCGGAGAAGCGGGTGGCGGAACTGAAGGAAGATGGGGAGTTGTTTGCGGTCAAGTCGCAAGCGGATGGGGTGGTGATGTATGGGCAGGTGGCAGGGGAGACGTGGCAGGGGGGGGATCCGAAGGGGCTGAAGGCGGGGGAGCGATTGGCGGCGGGGCAGGTGGTGATGCGGGTGTTTACGCCGGGGAAGATGCGGATGGAGATTGGGCTAGGGGAGAAGCAGGGGTTCTGGGTTGAGAAGGGAATGAAGGCGAAGGTGACGCCGACGGCGTTTCCAATGACATCGTACGAGGCGACGTGTGGGGCGGTGGTGGCGATGCCGCAGGGGAACGCGGCTGTGGTGGGGTTCCAATTGCCGCTGACGTTGCCGGAGGTGGATCGACGATTGCTGCCGGGGATGAAGGCGAGTGTGCACATCGAGGCGGGGCCGGCGCGGGAGGTGTTGCTGGTGCCGGTGAAGGCGGTGGTGGATGGAAAGGTGTGGGTGAAGAGCAAGGATGGGAAGGTTAAAGTGCGGGAAGTTGTCGTTGGACAATCCGATGGACAGGATGCGGAGGTTTGCTCGGGAGTGAAGGAAGGGGAGGAGGTTTTGGCGGAGGGGAAGAAGTAGGGGGCAACATGGAAGATTGGCGGAGAAGCGGGATTGGGGCCGCGAAAACCGCAAGCGGTTGTCGGGGTCGAAGGAAGGTATTCGCACTTAATTGATAATTGTCAATTAACAATTATCAATTGACAATTGCGGAGGGGGACCCAGGGATAAATCCCTGGGCTTGTATAGAGGCGAGGGGGTCTGGGGGGTGGGAGTCGGCGATGAGATGGGCGATTTGGCTGGTGTTGGTGGCGGGGTGTGTGTCGCAAAACGCGGCAACACCGATGTCGGGTAATGGGTCGATAAAAGGGCAGGCGGCGGAGCGATCGGCGAAGGTGGCAAAGGCGATTGAGAGGGGGGTGGCGTACCTGGTTCAGTCGCAGAATCCGGATGGGTCGTGGGGGCGGGGGCAGTTGACGGATGGATACCTGGTTTTGTATTCGATCGTGCCGGGGACGCTTGATGCGTGCCGGGTGGGGACGACGGCGCTGTGCGTGATGGCGCTGCGAGAGGCGGGGGAGAAAGAGGCGCACGGCAGGGGGGTGGAGTATTTGATCAACCATGGGGAGGTCAGGCGGGATGATGGGTCGTTGTTGTATAACACGTGGGCGCATATTTATGCATTGCAGGCTTTGGCGGAGGAGATGCGGGCGAACGCGGACCCGCGGCTGAAACGGGCGGCGGAGTGGCATCTGGATCGGCTGGAGCGGTATGAGTCGTATGTAGGGGGATGGGGGTATTACGATTTTAAAGTTGGCACGCAGCACCCCGCGGGGGGCGCGACGAGTTTTGGGACGGCGGCGGCGCTGGTGGCGTTGTGGGAGGCGAGGCAGGTGGAGATCGAGGTGCCGCAGAAGCTGATCGACCGAGCGATCCGGATGATCGAGCGGACGCGGCTGCCGAATGGGGTGTATTCTTATGGGGCGGATTACGAGTACATACCGCGCTTGCCGGCGAATCAGCCGCGGGGAGCGGTCGGGCGGACGCAGCCATGCAACGATGCGCTATGGCTGTGGGGATCGAAGCGGGTGGGCGAGGCGCAGGCGCGGGAGGGGTTGGAATTGTTCCAGCGGGAGCATCAGTTCATAGAGATGGGGCGAAAGCGGCCGATGCCGCACGAGTCGTGGTATCAGACTGCCCCGTATTACTTCTATTACGACCATTATTATGCCGCGCGGATGCTGGAGAGACTGGATGAGGCGGAGCGAGTGCGGTATGGTAATGTCTTGGCCGATTGGATAGTGCCTCTACAGGAGTCGGACGGCTCCTGGTGGGATTTCGCGATGTGGGACTATCATCGGCCTTACGGGACGGCGTTTGCGGTAATGACGTTGCTGCGGTGCGGCTGAGCCGTTGGAACCCGTTTTCAAACCCGGATTTGTCGAGGCGACGGCCTTTGGGCAGGTTGGGTTTGGGAAAAACGGGTTTCGCCTGCAGGAATTTTCATTACAGAAAATACGTAAATGCAAACGTCATCTTGACACGGAGAAAACAAGCGGTACAGTTTCCGCTCCTTCGCTTTTTCAGGCGAAGGTGAGGAGTCATTGTCGCCCCGATTGGGGGGACAGTTGGGAACAGGACGAATATGACTGGCGATCGGATTCGAATTCGGATGGAAGCTTACGATCATCGAGCTCTGGACGCTTCGGCGAAGGAGATCGTGGATCACGCCAAGCGTACGAATGCTCGGGTTTGTGGCCCCATTCCGTTGCCGACGCGTGTCGAGCGGTATACAGTTCTTCGTAGCCCGCACATCGACAAGAAGTCGCGTGAGCAGTTTGAGATGCGTACGCACAAGCGCGTCATTGATATCTTTGAGCCGACGGCTCGCACGATTGAGGCGTTGAATCGTCTGGTAGTGCCGGCCGGCGTGTTCGTGAAAATCAAGGCTTAACGTTTGCATGTGTAGTGTGCCCCTGCCTTAAGGGGCATTTTTTTAGGCTGAGGAGCGTGGGGTTCATCCAAGAACCCGGTTGCCCGAGTGGGTCACGTCTCCAGATACAGTATTTACTGCCGTCGCGGTGGCGGCGATTCGAAGGAACGGGTTGGGCTTAGGCCCGGCCCCCAGAGGAGTGGGCAAGAGGCGCCCGACGTTTGGGGAATGCCTCCTCTGCCTGAAAGCTCATGACACCAGCACTGCTCGGTAAGAAGCTCGGCATGACGCGGGTGTACGACGAGAAGGGCGTGATCGTGCCCGTGACCGTCGTGCAGGCCGGTCCGTGCTATGTGACTCAGGTCAAGACGGTTGAGTCGGACGGGTACAACGCGGTCCAGTTGGGGTTTGAGGAAGCTAAGCCCAAGCATTCGACGATGCCCCTGATCGGGCATGCGGCGAAGGCGGGTGTCGCTCCGCAGCGGTACTTCGGCGAGGTTCGACTGAAGGACGCGACGAACCTGACTGCCGGTGCGGTGGTGAATGTGGATATCTTTAAGGATGTCAAGTTCGTGGACGTGACCGGCACGAGCAAAGGCAAGGGTTTCGCGGGCGTGATGAAGCGGCACAGCTTCGGCGGTCAGCCGGCTTCGCACGGTACGGAACGCAAGCATCGTTCGCCGGGTTCGATTGCATCCCGCGCGACGTGGCGTGGTCAGTGCGGTAAGCCCAAGAAGGGCATGCGGATGGCCGGCCACATGGGCTCCGATCGCGTGACGACCCAGAACCACCTGTTGGTTGGGATCGATGCTGAGAAGAACCTGCTGCTGATCAAGGGCGCTCTGCCGGGCGCGAACGGTTCGCTTCTGTTCGTTCGGAAGAGCATCACGGCCCGGATCAAGCCGGTGGTTGTGCAGGAAAAGGCAGCGAAGGAAGACGGCAAGAAGAAGTGATCATCATTGGTCAGTTGTCTGAAGTCATTTTGCAGCCTTTAGGACTTGTTTGAGAGAATCCAGAGCTTGTTCTGAGCAAATGACGTGGGACAAGTGGCAAAGGACATAGAGCAATGATCGAGATTCCGATCTACAACCAAGCCGGCCAGGAAATCGAGAAATTTCAGGTCGATGAGCAGAAGCTGGGCGGCGGCGAGGTGAATCAGGCTCTGCTGAAGCAGGCGATCGTGATGTATCACGCCAATCAGCGTCAGGGCACGGTTCGTACGCTGGCGCGTGGCGAGGTTGAGGGTTCGACGCGGAAGATTTTCCGTCAGAAGGGGACTGGTAACGCGCGTCAGGGCACCATTCGTCAGCCGGTCCGCAAAGGCGGCGGTCACGCGAAGCAGAAGCGGCCCAAGGATTGGCGTCAGGCGATGCCGAAGAAGGCGCGGCGGCTGGCTCGGGATCAGGCGATTCTCACGAAGCTTCAGAGCAATGAGATTCGCGTGGTGGACGAGGTCAAGCTGGACCAGGTGAAGACGAAGGTCGTGGCGAAGATGTTCAAGGCGTTGGGGCTGGACCGGAGCGTGTTGTTCGCGCTGCCGGATCACGACGAATCCCTTGAGCGTTGCTCGCGGAATATCGATCGCACGACGTTGACGACGGTGGCGCAGCTGAATGCGTGGGACATTCTGAAGAACCGGGTTCTGCTGACGACCAAGGCGGGCCTGCAGAAGATACTGGCGTAGAGAGAAGTGGGCACACGTGTCCGACGAGCGTTGAGGAAGTCATGGATAATACAAATGTCATCATCAAGCCGCTGATCACGGAGAAGAGCACGCATCAGCAGACAGCGCTGAACGCCTACGCCTTTCAGGTGCATCCCGAGGCCGACAAGGCCGCGATCAAGCGGGCGGTGGAGCAGATCTACCAGGTGAAAGTGGTGGATGTGCGGACGTTGAACCGCAAGGGCAAGCCGCGGCGTACGCGGTATCGGATGACCAAGACCAGCGACTGGAAGCGCGCGGTCGTGGTGCTGGATGAGAATTCGCGGATTGACCTGTTCTGAACGGAAACGAGGTAGGCCATGCCTATTAAGAAATATAATCCGACATCGCCTGGTCGCCGGGCGGGCAGCGTGCTGGACTACAAGGCGGAACTGACGAAGTTCACGCCGGAGAAGTCGCTGCTGAAGCCGAAGCGCCGTGCCAACGGCCGGAACAACCAGGGCGTGATCACGGCCAAGCACCGTGGTGGCGGCAATAAGAAGATGTACCGGGTGATTGACTTCAAGCGTCGCAAAGATGGTGTGAAGGCGACGGTTGAGGGAGTGGAGTACGATCCGAACCGCAGCTGCTTCATCGCGTTGATCAAGTACGAAGACGGCGAGAAGGCTTATATCCTCGCGCCGAAGGGCATCCGCGTTGGGCAGGTTGTTGAGAGCGGTCCGACGGCCCCGCCGGAAATCGGGAACAGCATTCCGCTGGTGAACATCCCGGCCGGTTTGGAAATCCACAACATTGAAATGAACGCCGGCCAGGGTGGCAAGCTGGTTCGCACGGCTGGCGGCGTGGCTCGGCTGGTGGCGAAGGAAGGGGAGTGGTCGGTGGTTGGGCTTCCGTCTGGCGAGTTGCGGCGCGTTCGCAGCGACTGCCGGGCGACGATTGGCCAGCTGGGCAACCTCGACTGGATCAACGTAACCATCGGCAAAGCCGGGCGCACGCGGCACATGGGTATTCGCCCGCATGTTCGAGCGAAGGCCATGAACCCGATCGATCACCCGCTGGGTGGTGGTGAAGGGCGTGCGAACGGTGGGCGTCATCCGGTGAGCCGGACGGGCGTGCCTGCCAAGGGCGGCATCACCCGCAGCCCGCGGAAGAACAGCGAGAAGCTGATCCTGCGGCGGCGTAAGTTCGGGCGGTTCCAGCAGCGGCCGCAGACGGTGAGCCAGTAGTCGGGTATGAGTAGGTAGAGACAGAAGTCATCAGAAGACTCTGGAGACAGTATGAGCAGAAGTTCGAAAAAAGGGCCTTTCGTCAACGAGAAGCTGTTCCGGAAGGTCTCGAAGCTCAACGAGAACCGCAGTAAGCAGGTCATCAAGACCTGGGCACGGGCATGCACGATCATTCCCGAATTTGTGGGCCATACGTTTGAAGTCCACAATGGGAACAAGTTCCTGAAAGTGTTCGTGCAGGAAGACATGGTTGGGCATAAGCTGGGCGAATTCTCGCCGACTCGTACGTTCCGCGGCCACAGCGGCGTGAAGAAGGCGGAAGCGGCGGCGGGAGCGGCGGCGCCAGCGGCCAAGTAGCGGTGGCGAACGGATGAACGCGGGGCTGGGTGAGCCAGTCGTGTGTTCGATGAGGTGACGACAATGGGTTTTGAAGCGAAACATCGATTTGCCCGGATTGCTCCGCGAAAAGCGCGGCTGGTGATGGACATGATCCGCGGGCGAAACGTGAACGACGCGTTGGCGATTCTCGGATTCAACAAGAAGCGGGCGGCGGTGCTGATCGACAAGGTTGTGCGGTCGGCGATGGCCAACGCCAGCGAGAAGGAAGCGGACACCGACGCGTTGTTCGTGAAGTCGTGCTGGGTGGATCCGGGTCCGGTCATGAAGCGATTCCAGCCGAAGGATCGCGGCAAGGCCTATTCGATTCAGAAGAAGTTCAGCCACCTGGTAGTGGAGCTCGAGGAGCGTCCGTAAGCGTTTTTCGGTTTTGGAACAACGATTTTCGATGCGTACTCACGGCGGCAATCGGAAATCGAGAGACTAGACGAGGCAGACATGGGTCAAAAGGTTAATCCCCTTGGGTTCCGTATCGGTGTGACCGAGGACTGGAAGTCCAGGTGGTATGCTCCGAAGCACGCGTTTGGCGAGTTTCTGGGTGAGGATTTCCGGATTCGCCGCTTCATTGATGAGAAGCTGAATCGCAAGGCTCCCTTTGCGGCGGTGAGCGAAATCCTGATCGAGCGGACGCGCGAAGAGGTGCGGATCACGTTGCGGACTGCTCGGCCGGGCCTTGTGATTGGGCCGAAGGGCGCCGAGGTGGACAAGCTGCGTGAGGAGCTGGAAGACCTGATCAAGCGAAAAGTCGGCCCGCTGACGATCGTCGAGATCAAGAACCCGGACCTGAACGCGCAGCTGGTCGGCGAGGCGATTGCGGAGCAGTTGAAGAAGCGTGCAAGTTTCCGGCGTGTGTTGAAGCAGCGGACGGAAGCGACAATGACGGCGGGCGCGAAGGGGATCAAGATCCAGATCAGCGGTCGGCTGGGCGGAGCGGAAATCGCTCGCAGCGAGCACACCGTGGTCGGGTCGATTCCGTTGACGACGCTGCAGGCGGATGTGGATTACGGATATACGATCGCACGGACGACGTACGGGACCATCGGGATCAAGGTATGGATCTACCGAGGGATGTACGGCGAAGAAGTGTTGGAAACAGATGTGCGTCCGGGCGGTGCGTTGCGTCGTGGCAGAAGGTAGAGCTCGCTCTCGGTGCCAGTAATCTGGGTGCTGAGGAGTCAGTCAGGAAGATATAAGGTTGGTGCGTTATGGCGATGATGCCCAAGCGAGTGAAGTTCCGGAAAAGTCAGCGTGGGAAGATGCGAGGCAACGCGAGCCGCGGGAACACGGTGGCGTTCGGCGAGTATGGATTGCAGTCGCTGGAACTCGCGTGGATCACTGCGAAGCAGATTGAAGCGGGTCGTGTGGCGATTGCCCACTTCCTTCACGGGGAAGGGCGTTCCTGGGTTCGAATCTTCCCGCACAAGCCGATTTCCGGCAAGCCGCTGGAAACCCGTATGGGTAAGGGCAAGGGCGAACCGGAGTACTGGGTTGCGGTCGTGAAGCCTGGGACGGTGATGTTCGAGGTGAGCGGTTGCGACGAAGCGACGGCCAAGCGGGCGTTGTCGCGTGTGGCGCATAAGATGCCGATCAAGACGCGGTTCGTGATGCGTAATCACGCGGTGGCATAACTCGGTGCTGCGAGGCGAGTGCTGGGTACTGAGCAGGACTTGACCATGAAGATAAAAGAAATTCGCGACAAAGAGAGCGACGCCATCCAGGCTGAGTTGAAGGACAAGACGAAGCACCTGTTTGCGTTGCGGACGCAGTCGGTGACGGAGAAGCTTGAGGATCCGACGCAGCTCGGCAAGGCGCGGAAGGACATCGCCAGGATGAAGACGGTGCTCCGCGAGAGGCAATTGGCGGCGAAGGCCAAGGCACGGCAGGCGTAGCAGGACAATCATGAGAGGTGGGTGGGCAGCAATGCCCGTCCGAAGAGAATATGGCAGAAACGAAGACGGCATCAAAGCAGCGACCCCTGGCCACGAAGGTGATCGGCGTGGTTGCCTCTGACAAGGCCGACAAGACGATCAAGGTTGTGGTCGAGTTTCAGACACGGCATCCGAAGTATGGGAAGATCATGCGTCGGCGTACCGTGCTGCATGCCCACGACGAGAATAACGAGGCGAAGGAAGGGGATCGGGTTGAGATTGCCGAGTGCAGGCCGCTCAGCAAGATGAAGCATCATCGGCTGGTCCGGATCGTTGAAAAGGCGCCGGAGCGTGCGGTTCAGGTGTCGGCTGAGGAAGTGATGACGGGCAAGGCCCCGGAATCGCGGTAGTCATTTTTGATTTTCGATTTTTGATTTTTGATTTGTGGAGGCCGTTCAAATCGAAAATCGCAAATCAAAAATCGGAAGTGATTGGAGACGGTCATGATTCAGCAGCAGACATGGTTGGATATCGCCGACAACACCGGTGCGAAGCAGGCGATGTGTATCAAGGTGCTCCGGGGCAGCAGCAGCCGGGGCAAGTTCAAGCGTAAGGTGGCGCACATCGGCGATGTGATTATCTGCGCCGTGAAGAAGGCCTTGCCAACGGGCGACGTGAAGAAGGGCGAGATCATCCGGTGCGTGGTGGTCCGCACGAAGCAGGTGACGCGGCGGAGCGACGGGAGCTACGTGCGGTTCGATAAGAACGCGGCCGTGGTGATTGACCAGGACGGCAATCCTCGTGGCACGCGTATCTTCGGTGCCGTGGCGCGTGAGCTGCGTGACAAGAACTTCATGAAGATTGTGTCGCTGGCGAGCGAAGTGGTTTGAGGCGTCGTGCGTTGCCGGCCCTGCGACAAGGCAGGGCGGGTGACTTGTGACGAATGACAGAGGACGACAATGGCAGCACATATTAGAACCGGCGATACGGTGATTGTGATTGCGGGCCGCGACAAGGGCAAAACGGGGCGGGTGTTGCGTGTGATGGCCGACAAGGATCGCGTGGTGGTGGAAGGGATCAACCGCGTGTGGAAGCATGTGAGGCCCTCGCAGCGCAATCCGCAGGGCGGCCGCATTCAGAAGGATGCGCCGATCCAGATCAGCAACGTGATGCTGGTAGACCCGACGTCGGGCAAGGGCACGCGAGTGCGTTTGGAAGTGCGGGACGGCCAGAAGCACCGGATCGCCGTGAAGAGCGGCTCGGATTTGGGCCTGGTTGGAAAGCGGTAATGTGAACGATCCTCCGCCGGGCGAGGCGAGCCTCGAGCTGGCGAGAATGACAGCGGTTGTCAGATAGCGAGACAGCTATGGCCGAGCAAGAGCAGCAAAAAAAAGAAGGCAAGGAAAAGGGCGGCAGCAAGGCGAAGCAGGCCGGCGGTGAGAAGAGCGCCAAGGCCAAGAAGGCGAAGGGCGCTGTTGCCCCCGTGGAGGAGGCCGCCGCGGTAGAAGAGGTGCAGCAGCCGGCACCGACGCCGCGGTTGTATGAGCGGTACAAGAAGGTGATCATCCCGGCGCTGCAGCAGAAGTTCGGTTTGAAGAACGTGCTGGAAACGCCTCGCCTGGAGAAGATCGTGATCTCGATGGGCCTGGGCAAGGCGGCGACCAGCGGTGAGAAAGGCAAGCTGGAAACGGCGGAGAAGGAGCTGGCGGTGATCGCCGGCCAGAAGCCGGTTCGCTGCAAGGCCAAGAAGAGCGTGGCGAACTTCAAGGTCCGTGAAGGTATGGAAACGGGCTTGAAGGTCACGCTGCGAGGCGCTCGGATGTACGAGTTCCTCGATCGGATGATTGCGCTGGCGATTCCCCGCGTGAAGGACTTCCGCGGATTGAATCCGAAAGGGTTCGACAAAGCGGGCAACTATAACTTCGGGTTTACGGAACAGACCGTGTTTCCCGAGGTGAACGTGGCGGATGTGACGTTCCAGCAGGGGATGAACATCACGATGGTGACGACAGCGCCGAATCCGGATCAAGGCCGGGAGCTGTTGAGGCAGTTTGGGATGCCGTTTGAGGACATGAGGCAGGAAGCATAACTATGGCAACGAAAGCCTGGGTCAACAAGCAAGCACGTCGAGAGGCATTGGTGAAGAAGTATGCCGACCTCCGGCGTCAGCTGAAGAAGGAAAAGAACTACGCGGCGTTGGCAAAGCTTCCGCGGGACTCGAGTCCGACGCGGTCGCATTTGCGGTGCCAGATCACCGGTCGATCGCACGGTGTATACCGGAAATTCCGGATCTCGCGCATCATGCTGCGGGAGTTGGCGCTGGCCGGGCGGATTCCGGGAATGAGGAAAGCAAGCTGGTAAGCAATAGTGCGGAGTATCGGGTCGCTGGCAGAAAAGTAAGACGGCGCCCGGTGCTCGGAGCTCAGTGCTGAGTAATTGAGGACGAAGGCAGCGATGAATAATCAAGATCCCATCGCGGACATGCTGACACGAATCCGGAATGCCAACCGGGTAGGCCGGCGCATGGTGCTGGTTCGGAACAGCAAGATATGCAAGGGTATTGCCCACGTTTTGAAAGAAGAAGGCTTCATTGACGAGTTTGATCTCGTCGAGGATGGCACGAAGCAAGGGCAGATCCGGATTAA
The DNA here is from genome assembly GCA_050261455.1 of Bacillota bacterium. Taxonomy (GTDB): domain Bacteria; phylum Planctomycetota; class Phycisphaerae; order Tepidisphaerales; family Tepidisphaeraceae; genus JAPLNB01. The sequence goes on along the minus strand of JBLNDH010000701.1, from coordinate 10,778 downwards.
GTTGAGATACGCGAGCAACGGCGAGCGCATCATCCATGTGCTGGATCGCCAGAGCAAGCCTGGCCGGCGGCTGTACAAGAAGGTGGACGATTTGCCGCGGGTGTTGGCTGGCATGGGTATTTCCGTGGTCAGCACGAGCAAGGGCGTGATGAGCGACCGCAAGGCCCGCGAGGCAAACGTGGGCGGCGAGCTGCTGTGCACGGTAAGTTAATTGCGTCGGAAGACATAGGTGGAACATGAGCCGTATTGGCAAAAAACCTGTACCGATCACCGGGAACGCGAAGGTTGCGGTGAGCGATCACCTGGTGAAGGTCGAGGGCCCGAAGGGCAAGCTCGAACTGAAGGTTCATCCGGCGATTGATGTGAAGTTGGATGATGCCAAGAAAGAGCTGGTGGTTACGCGGCACGACGATGAGAAGCCGAGCAAGGCGCTGCATGGTCTGACGCGGGCGTTGCTGGCCAACATGATCGTTGGTGTGACGCAGGGCTACCAGAAGTCGTTGGAGATCCAAGGCGTTGGCTATAAGGCGGACATCAAGGGCAAGTCGCTGGTGCTCTCGGTTGGATATGCCAACCAGATCGAAGTGGGCATTCCGGCGGGCCTGAACGTGGCCGTGGACGGCCTGCGCATCAACGTTTCGGGTGCGGATAAGCAGCAGGTGGGGCAGTTTGCTGCGGAAGTGCGAAAGATCCGGAAGCCCGAACCGTACAAGGGCAAGGGTATCCGGTACGTTGGCGAAGTGGTGAAGATCAAGCCTGGTAAGGCTGTGACCGGCGCCGCGGGTGGCAAGTAAGTGAGATGAATCAACCGGGGTTCGAACTGACCCGAAGCCCCCTGGAGTTGATGACCCATGGCTGATAAGAATAAACTCAAGCAAGTGCGACTGGAGCGGCGGCGCAACCATATTCGCAAGAAGGTGTTTGGCACGCCGCAGCGGCCGCGCTTGGCGGTGTATCGGAGCAGCAAGCACATCTACGCGCAGCTCATTGATGACATGAGCGGGCGGACGGTGGTGTCGGCGACGAGCACCAGCAAAGAGACCCGTGGTGAGCTGAAGCACGGCGCCAACGTGAAAGCTGCCGAGTTGATTGGCAAGACGATCGCCGAACGAGCGGTCGCGGCCGGAATCAAGGAAGTGGCGTTTGATCGTGGCGGGCGGATGTACCACGGGCGCATTAAGGCGCTGGCGGATGCGGCGCGCAAAGCGGGACTTAAGTTCTAAGTGAGCAGGACCTATGGCTGAAGAACAGCAGCAACCTATTGAAGCCCAGCAAGCACAGACCCCCAAGCCGGAAGCGGCTGCGCAGGCAGCTGCGACCCCGGTGGAAACAGCAGCGCCGGCCGGGCGCGTCCAGGCTGGACAAGGCCCAGCCGAGCGTAGTCAGCGAGGCGGCGGCCGCCCCGGTGAACGGCGTGGGCCGCGCGGGCCGCGTCCGATGGACGAGGATGCCGGCGGGATTGAATCGTCGGTGGTGCGGATTTACCGATGTGCAAAGGTGGTCAAGGGTGGCCGAACGTTTAGTTTCGGTGCGCTCGTGGTCGCCGGCGACCGTAAGGGCAGCGTGGGCATCGGTTACGGCAAGGCCAATGAAGTGCCCCCCTCGGTTGAGAAGGCCACCAAGGACGCTCGTAAGAGCATGTTCAAGGTGAACCTCAAGGGCGGGACGATTCCTCATGTGGTGAAGGGCACCGCGGGTGCCAGTACGGTGGTGCTGGTGCCGGCTCGCCCGGGTACGGGCGTGACCGCGGGCAAGAGCGTTCGCCCCTGTCTGGAACTGGCGGGCATTACAGACGTATTGTCAAAGGCATACGGCTCGACGAGCCCGAAGAACCTGGTGAAGGCGACGATCGCGGCGTTGCGCCAGCTCCACAGCAAGGAGCAGGTGGAAAAGACGCGTGGTGTCAGTTTGCCGGCGAACGCGGGCGAGATCGCCTAACGGTGATGTGGCAGAGGTGGTCGCGGCCGTTCGCTCCGTCGTTGCGTGGAGCGGTGGACCAATAGGATACGGGACACAATCATGAGCATGATTCAGGATATCTTGGGGGCTTCGCCTCGATATAAGAGGCCATTGCGTAAGGGCCGCGGCGAGTCGAGTGGTCATGGTAAGACTTGCGGCCGCGGGAACAAGGGTTCGGGCGCTCGCGTGGGCAAGCCGCACTGGAAGCCGGGCCATGAAGGTGGCCAGACGCCTCTGCATCGCCGCTTGCCGACGCGCGGGTTCAGCAACGATAAGTTTGCCACGGATTGGTATGTGGTGAACGTCGGCGAGCTGAATGCGTTCGATGATGGCGCAACCGTGGACGCGGCCGCACTGGTGAAAGCCGGTCTTGTGCCGGATGCCAAGGCGGGTGTGAAGATTCTCGGGGACGGGAGCCTGACGAAGAAGCTGACCGTCGTGGCGGGCTGGTACAGCAAGTCGGCGGTTGAGAAGATCAGCAACGCCGGCGGTGTCGCCCAGAACGGGAAGGGCGAGGCGTTCCAGTTCCCGAAGCCGAAGAAGAAGTTCGTCTTGAACAAAGACAAGGACAAGGCCAAGAAGGGTAAGCCGGCTGAGGCCGCTGCACCGGAGGCCTCAGGCGAGACCAAGCCTGCATGAGAAGGTGCGGCAGTCGTATAGCGAGTAAGAGGCAGGGTTGGAGCAACGCCATCGCGAGCACCAGGAAGAGATATGTTTAAAACGCTAGTGAATATCTTCCGAATTCCGGAGCTGCGGAACAAGGTGCTGTTCACCCTGTTCATGCTGGCGATCTACCGGATTGGATACCACGTGCCCCTGCCGGGCGTGGATCAGGACCGATTTGCTGCCTATCGGCAGAAGACGCAGGACGATGATTCGGCTGCTGGTCGGCTGGCGCAGTATGTGGCGCTGTTTTCCGGCGGTGATCTGAGTTCGAGTACGATCTTCGGCCTGGGAATCATGCCGTATATCTCGGCATCGATTATTTTCCAGCTTTTGACAACGGTTGTTCCTTCGTTGGAGAAGCTCCAGAAAGAGGGAGAAACCGGACGGCGGAAGATCCAGGAATGGACACGTTATGCGACGGTCCCGCTGTGTCTGGTCCAGGCGGTGATCTGGTTGAGCTATATCCAGAGTGATCAAGCGCATCTGGTAATGCGCGAATGGTCGCACACGGCCGTGTTCTGGATGATGGGCATGACGGCGCTGACCGCTGGCTGTATCTTCCTGATGTGGCTAGGCGAGCAGATTGATGAGTATGGGCTGGGCAACGGCATCAGCTTGATCATCATGGCCGGTATTGTGGCGCGTATGCCTGCGGCCTTGGCGATGCTGGGCACGCGAGCAGATTTCACGCTGGGTGGCGACGATCCCTCGCGTGATATCAACTTGGGGAAGATCATCTTCCTGATCGCGTCGTTCGTGTTCATCGTGGCCGGTTCGATCCTGATTACGCAGGCGCAGCGCCGGATCCCGATCCAGCAGGCGAAGCACACGCGGGGTCGGCGAGTGTACGGCGGGCAGCGTCAATACCTGCCGCTGCGGGTGAACCATGGCGGCGTGATGCCGATCATCTTCGCTCAGTCGCTGATGTTGTTCCCGGGTGTGTTGCTGGGCTGGGTGGCGAACTTCCTGCCGGCCGGTGCCAATGAGGCCAAGGGCTGGTTCGCGCAGACGATCATCTTCCTGAATAGTGAATTCAGCTACGGGCGATTCCTGTATGTGATGCTTGAACTGGCGCTGATCTACTTCTTCGCGTACTTCTGGACGACGGTCCAGTTCCAGCCGAAGGAGATGGCCAATCAGCTGCGGGACTACGGGAGCTTCATCCCGGGCCTGCGTCCAGGGAAGCGGACAGCGGATTACCTGGAGAAGGTGATGATGCGCATCACCTACGTCGGTGGGGCGTTCCTGTGCGTGATCGCGGTCGTTCCGACGGTGGTCGCGGTGCAGATGAACATTCCGTACCTGGTGGCCCAGTTCCTGGGTGGTACGGGTCTGCTGATTGTGGTGAGCGTGGCGCTAGACATGGTGCAACGAATTGAAGCGAACCTGCTGATGCGGAACTACGGCGGGTTCCTGAGTGGGCCGGGAGGAACGGGCAAGAGGATTAAAGGTAGGCAGTATTGACCTTTTCATCGATGGTACTATGCCCATTGTTCTGAAATCCCGGCGTGAGATTGAGATGATGCGTAAGGCCGGCCGAGTCGCACACGACATCTTGGAAAAGATGAAGGCAGCTGCGGTGGCCGGTATTACGACGAGCGAACTGGACGAGCTGGCACGAGTAGAGTTGGAGAAAGCCGGGGCGACCTCGGCTTCGAAGAACTACCCGACGTATAAGCCGGGCGAAGGTTTTCCCGGCTATACGTGCATCAGCGTGAATGACGAAGTGGTGCACGGCATCCCTGGGCCTCGGGTCCTGAAGAATGGGGATGTCGTGAAAATCGACCTGGGGTTGATTTTGAACGGCTATTGTGGCGACACTGCGACGACGGTTGCGGTTGGCACGATTGCCCCCCGGGTGCAGAAACTGCTGGACGTCACGGCCGAAACGCTGCAACTGGCGATCAAGAATATCCGGCCAGGCAAGAAGTGGTCGGACGTGGCTCGGCTGATGCAGTGGAATGTGGAGAAGAACGGGTTCAGCGTCGTTCGCGAGTTTGTTGGCCACGGGGTTGGCCGGAGTATGCACGAAGACCCGAAGGTCCCGAATTTCGTGACTCCGGAGCAGCTGCGCGGTGACTTCAAATTGAAGACGGGCACGACGATCGCGGTGGAGCCCATGGTTGTGATGGGGCGGCGGGACGTCGTGCTTCTGGAAGATCAGTGGACGGTGGTGACGGAGGATCATCAGCCTGCGGCGCACTTTGAACACACGTTGGCGGTGACCGACGACGGCGTTGAGGTGCTGACCGACGGGCAGGCATAAGGCTGAGCGGCGCTTGAGAAAGCGCGGCGATGGCTGTATAGTGTTAGTCTTTTTACCGAACCGTCTGGCGGGCAAGGTGATAGAGATATGAAAGTACGAACAAGTGTGAAGCGGATTTGTGAGAACTGCAAGATCGTCCGCCGCAAAGGGACGGTGCGGGTGATCTGCACGAACGTTAAGCACAAGCAGCGGCAGAGGTAAGGGATATTTCGATTGGTGATTTTCGGCGTGCGGGTTTGGTCGATCGGCCGGGTCAACGGCGGAGCCAATCGGTGCAGGTCGAGAGTCGAGAACGCATGGAGCAAACATGCCTCGTGTTGCAGGCGTAGACATTCCGGCTGACAAGCCGATCTGGATTAGTCTTTCGTACGTTTATGGCATTGGCCGGACCAACAGCAAGAAGATCCTGAAGGAAGCCGGGATCGATGGTCAGCGTCGGGCCAAGGATCTGACGGAAGATGAGATTGCAAAGATCATCGGTATCATCGATCGGAGCGTGCTGGTCGAAGGTGCCCTGAGGCGTCAGATTCAACAGAACATCGCCCGGCTGCGTGACATCGGGTCGTACCGCGGTAACCGCCATCGGCGGAGCCTGCCGACCCGTGGCCAGCGGACGCGTTCCAACGCCCGTACCCGTAAGGGTCCGCGTAAGACGGTCGCCGGCAAGAAGGGCGTGAAGGAACTCGGCAAGTAAGTAAGTCGATAGTGCCGGGTGCTGTGCGCGCGGTGCCGAGCCTTGGGGCTCGGTCCGCGAAGGGTGCTTGGCACAGGATATTGGGTTTGAACCGATGCGGGTACGGCCTTGGGCCGGTTGAGCCGCATCAAGCGAGAAGAAAATGGCTGAAACAACAGGCGCTGGTGCCAAGCCGCAAGCCGCGGCCAAGGGCGCAAAGAAGAAAATTCGCAAGGGTGTGACGCGCGGGATCGCGTACATCAAGGCGACATTCAACAATACGATGGTGACCATCACCGATACGAACGGTGAGACGCTGTCGTGGGCTTCGGCGGGGACCGTCGGGTTCAAGGGTGCTCGTAAGAGCACGCCGTTCGCTGCTGGTCGGGCAGCCGACGCGGCTGCGAGTGCTGCGCGTAAGCACGGTCTGCTGGAAGTTGAAGTCAAGGTCAAGGGTCCTGGCGCCGGGCGTGAGCAGGCGATTCTGCAGCTGCAGCACGCGGGTCTGAAGGTGACCGGGATCGAGGACGTGACGCCGCTTCCGCACAACGGTTGCCGTCCGCCCAAGAAGCGTAGGGTTTAAAGTCAATCGTCTCCGGCGTTTGGTCTCACGGAATCGTTCCGGTTCTTGGAGACCGAAGGCTGGAGACATTTTTATCGAGGGTTTTGTCGGCGAGGCGGAAGACAGATGGCCCCTAACGGTTGGGGCGGTAATCTCCCGCAATTCGGCAAGATCAAGGAGCGATATTCATGAGAGTTCGTTGGCGTGGTTTGGAATTGCCGTCACGGGTTGTTCGTGACGAGGTGGTGTCGACAGACACGTACGGGAAATTCACGGCTGAGCCGTTCGAGCGCGGGTTTGGAACGACTGTGGGCAACAGCCTGCGGCGGATTCTGCTGTCGTCGCTTGAAGGGGCTGCCGTTACGCAGGTGAGCATCAAGGGTGCGGAACACGAGTTTTCGAGCCTCAATGGCGTGATGGAGGATGTGACGGACATCCTGTTGAACGTCAAGGGCCTCGTGGTGAAGCTCGATGCTGACGAACCCAAGGAAATGCGGATCAACGTCCGCAAGGCGGGTCCGGTGACGGCCGGCATGATCGAAGCGGATCCGGCGATCACCGTGGTCAACAAGGACCTGGTGCTGGCGACGCTTACCGAGGATCTGCCGTTCGAGATGACGTTGACGGTTGGCAAGGGCCGTGGTTACGTGCCTGCCACCGAGCACCTGGCGGGGCAGGACGAGCAGGAAGTCGGCGTCATCGTGGTTGATAGTATTTATTCTCCGGTGACTCGCGTCCGGTATGCGACGGAAGATGCGCGCGTCGGCCAGAAGACGGACTACGATCGCCTGATCTTGGAGATCTGGACCAACGGTACGATCTCGCCGGAAATGGCGCTGGTTGAGGCGGCGAAGATTCTTCGCAAGCACCTCAATCCGTTCGTGCAGTATTTCGAGTTGGGTTCGGAAACGGCGACGGACGAAGCGCTGGCGGCGCTGCGGGAATCGCATGTCCCGCTGGTCGATCCGGAGTTGCAGTCGAAACTGAACATGCCGATCCAGGAGTTGGATTTGTCGGTTCGGGCGAACAACTGCCTGGAGTCGGCGAAGATCCAAACGGTTCGCGATCTGGTGAAGAAGACCGATGCGGACCTGTTGAAGGTTCGGAGTTTCGGGAAGACGAGCCTTCGCGAGGTGAAACGGAAGCTGGCGGACCTGGGCCTGAGCCTGGGTATGGATGTGGACAGTCTGGCCGGTGCACCGGCGGCTGCGGCCGCACCTGCACCCGCTGCTGCTGCTACTGCGGCACCGCAACCGCAGACGCAACCGCAACCCCAGCCGGCAGGAGTTCCCGCTGCGGAGTCGCCGTCCACGGGTCCGGCCGAAGCCGGCCACGAGCAGAAGTAGTCTGCTGGAGACTTAGGAAGGTACGAGAGCCGATCTCGAGAAGAGAATCGTCGATTCGGTTAGGAGCTGATCATGCGTCACATGTTGCGCGGCAGGCAGCTGAGCCGCGATACTGAACATCGCCGATCCATGCGCCGCAGTCTGGTGCAGAGCCTGTTTGAGCACGGGAAAATTCGCACGACTATGCCGCGGGCGAAGGAAGTGCGGGCGTTTGCCGAGAAGTTGATTACGGTGGCCCGGACCAACACGCTGACGGCTCGCCGTCGAGTGTTGGCGCTGCTCAACGATCGGCGGCTGGTGGACGAAGAGCAGGAATTCACGGGGCAGACGTTGGTGCAGAAGCTCTTCAGCGATGTTGCGCCGAAGTTTGTTGGCCGCAACGGCGGGTATACCCGCATCATCAAGCTCAACGAGCATCGCATCGGCGATGGCGGTGAGTTGGTGCTGCTGCAGCTGTTGACGGAGGAATCCGCCAGCGCCCCGAAGGGGACTCCGCGTCGCAGTGCCGGGCTTCGCCGCAAGCGCACCGAGCGTAAGCGTCAGTTTGCGGCCAAGGTCCTGAAGCGGAAAGAAGGAGAGGGCGCGGAAGCGTCTGCTCCGGCGGCCCAATAGTTTTTGGGTCAGGATTAGCGTAAAAGCATGCGGGGCCGAATCTTCTCAGGTTCGGCTCCGTTTTTGTTGGGTTGCCGGGACTGGCAATGTGTAATCCAGGCGGGCTGGGCAGTATTGTTGACAGCACGGATGCGCGTTCCGTAAAATGGCTCTGTGGCCTAAGATGTTGTGGGTCTGGCAAGGGCGTTGATGGGTGGGGGAGTGAGGCGCAGAAGATCCTTTGCACAAGGGAGAGTACCCGGGAGTAACCGGGGGCAAGAACGCTCGCCTTGCAGCCTGAATGAGCGACGTGCCGGGATGGACATTTCCGAGCGGGAACGAGACGTCTGCATATGTGGAACCTAGTCGTGGAATTCGGCTGGTACTTGTTGGTGGGCTGCTATCTTGCGACCCTCTGCGCGGTGGCGTTCTACGGGTTGCATCGCTATATCCTGGTTTACCTGTACATCAAGCATCGGGACAATGGCTATCAACCGAACGCCACGTTCAGGGACTTGCCTCGGGTCACGGTGCAACTGCCGATGTTCAACGAGGACATGGTCGCACAGCGCATCATCCGCGCCACCTGCCAGTTGGACTACCCGTTGGATAAGCTGGAGATCCAGGTGTTGGATGACAGCACGGATCACTCGGCTGAGATTGCTCGGCAGGCCTGTGAAGAGTGGGCCGCCAAGGGTTACCCTATCAAGTTCATTCACCGCGAGAACCGTTCCGGCTACAAGGCCGGCGCGCTGGAAGCGGGGTTGAAAGAGGCGACGGGGGAATTCATCGCCATCTTCGACGCCGATTTCATTCCGCCGCGGGATGTGCTGAACAATGTCATTCACTATTTCACGGATGACAAGGTGGGGATGGTACAGGTCCGGTGGGATCATCTGAATCGCGATGCCTCGTTGTTGACCAAGACACAGGCGATCTTCCTGGACGCACATTTTGTCATCGAACACACGGCCCGGAACCGCAGTGGGCGGTTCATGCACTTCAACGGTACGGCCGGGGTATGGCGGCGGACCACGATCGAAAGTGCCGGCGGCTGGCAGCACGATACCCTGACGGAAGATCTGGATCTGAGCTATCGCGCCCAGATGAAGGGGTGGCAGTTCGTCTATCTGCCTCAGTTCTGTGCCCCGGCGGAGTTGCCGCCGGAAATCATCAGCTTCAAGCAGCAGGCACACCGCTGGACCAAGGGCGGGTTCCAGACGGCGATCAAGTTGTTGCCGGGGATCCTGCGGTCCAAGCATCTGTCGTTGCGGATCAAGACCGAGGCGTTCTTCCACCTCACCAACACGGTGGTCTATCCCATGATGGTGCTGGTGACGGTGCTGATGTACCCGATCTTTTTCTATGCGATGAGCCCGCTGAAGCCGCACCCCTGGAGCGAGCATATCTTCAGCGCGACGCTGTTCATTCTTGCCACGTGCTCGGCCAGCACGTTCTTCGTGTATGGCCAGCGGGAACTGCTCGGCAGGCAGGCGGGGTGGAAGGCTCTGCTGTATGTGCCGTTCCTGATGGCGTTGGGCGTGGGTGTCAGCGTGAACAATGCCAAGGCGGTGCTGGAAGCGATCTGGGGCGCCATTCGCCGCAAGCCCAGTGAGTTTGTGCGGACGATGAAGTATGGCGTGACCGGGCAGAATCGCGGCACGTATCGCCCGCAGCGTGTGCTGACGTTCTCCCGGCTATCGATCCCGATTCTGGAAGTGGCGTTCGGCTGCTACATGGCCTGCTGCATCTGGATCAGCCTGTACTGGAATTATGGGCTGGCGGCGGTCCCGTTCCTGGCCATTTTCGCGGCCGGCTACTTCTACGTGGGCCTCACGTCGTTCTACGTCTTGTACAAGATGCATCACGAGGCCGAGGAACTAGCCAACAGCGCTACGCACGCGGTATCCACCTGATCGTCAGATCCACCTTTTGCGATAGAACAGGTACAGCAGTCCGCCGACGATGCTGAGCATGACGACCACAGACAGCCAGAATCCCATGGGCGAGTGCAAACCTGGGATGTGCTCGAAATTCATGCCGAAGAAACTGGTTACCACGGTCAGGGGCAACGCCACGACGCTCATGATCGTCAGCGTCTTCATGATCTGATTCAGGTTATTGCTGACGCTGGAGAGATAGATGTCCCGGGTCCCCATGACCAGATCTCGATACAGTTCGATCATTTCCACAGTTCGGATCAGGTGATCCTGCACGTCGCGCAGGTAGATACGCGTCGTTTCCCGGATAAAGGGCATCTCGCCGCGGGTGAGCTGCGCCATCACATCTCGCTGGGGGCCGACGATGCGGCGGAAGTTGAGCAGTTCGCGCTTCTTGACGGCGATGCGCGTCAGCAGGTCGGGCGTCGGTTCGGTCAAGGCCTCCTCCTCCAGATCGTCCAGCTCCACCTCCAGGTAATCGAGGATGGGGTGGTATTGGTCGATGATGTGGTCCAGGATGCTATGGAGGAGCAGATCGATGCCCGGCTCAAGAACGACCCGGGCATCGGCGTTGGCGCGGTTCTTCACCGCCTGGATCGATCCCATGGGCGCTTCGTGAATCGTGACCAGGTAACGCTCCGAGACGAACATGTCCACTTCCTTGGTCTGCAGATGTTCGCGGAGGGTCTCCTGGTCCGGGCCATGGATGACCATGTAGAAGTAGCCTTGCTGGCAGGCATCACCGACGTGATTGTAGCTTTCGATCTTCGGGCGC
>JBLNDH010000700.1:0-10761 GCA_050261455.1 Bacillota bacterium | reverse complement strand
GATCCGCTTGCTGCGGATCTCTGAGATGGTGTCGTCATCCAGCGTGCTGATGTCGTCGCCGCCGAGGATGTATTGGCCGGAGCTGGGCTTATCGAGGCAGCCGAGGATATTCATGAGGGTGCTTTTGCCCGAGCCGCTGGCCCCCATGATGGCGGTGTATTCGCCTTGCTCGAAATCGACATTGATCGCCCGCAATGCGGCGACTTCGATATTGGTGCCGGGCTTGCGATAGATCTTGCTGAGGTTGCGCACGGATGCAACAGTTGGCATAGACATGATTGTATGGGAAGCGGGGTCAACTGCCAAAAGGGGGCTGTGATGGCTAACAAGCCCTAAGGCCTAAACCCTAATGTCTAAAGAATGACCAATACCCAAAGCCCGAATGACGAAACGGGGTTCTTGGTCCCTGGTCCTTTGCCCTTGGTTGCCGGTTCATCATTCGTCATCAGGGCATTGGGGCTTCTTTAGACATTCGGTCATTAGGCATTCGGGCTTCCCGCCGGGGCGGCTCTGGACACTCTGATTTCGTTGTTCGGCGTTCGCATTCTGCGCTCTCGACTCGATTTGTGCAGCATTTACTGTTATTTTGACAGTCGTGTTCTTACCGCTCTTGTTGCTCTTTTCTGCGGCATTCGCATCGGCGATTGTGGCCTACGGCACACATCCGGTCTGGGCGCAGTACCGGCATGGCCTATCGTTGATCCTGTTTGCTCGGCAATTTGAGTGGCCGCTGGCGGCCCTGGCGCTGGTTTTATGCGTGACGGTCGTTGCGTTGGTGGTGGCGGGCAAGCGGCGTGCGTGGTGGCTGATTGGCTTGGGGCCGGTTTTGGCGCTGTTTGTTCATCGCTACCAGACCGATCCCCTTCGCGACTTTTATATCCTGGCTAATCCGGCATTTGTCCCTGCCGTCCAGGCGTCGTTCATGGCCGGGGACGATTACGTGGTGGGGGTGGTATTTGAGGGCTCGGCCTACGCGTATCCCTACTTTGCCCTGTATTCCGCGCCGGTGGTTTTCCAGACGGAGCACGATAGGCGGATGATTTTGATGTGGTCGGCGTTTGCCAACCGGGCGGTTGCCTGGCAGGTCAATCGCGCCTACCACCCGCGTGATCTGGAAATCATTTCCATGCCGGCCAATGCGTTGCTGGTGTACAACGTCAAGCTGGGGCAATTCATCAATGGCCTGACCGGGTGTACCCCTGCTGGCCAGAAGCCGGAGGGGTTTCTCTCGTCGATGCCGGTCCAGAAGGTGACTTGGCGGCAATGGGCGTCGTGGTATCCCACCACGCAGGTCTTGGTGCCGCCCGGCGGCGTTCCCCGACAGAAGGTGCCGAATGCCCCACTGAGGCCTTGGTTTCCGTACCCGCCGATTACCGGGACTCCGCCGGCCGAGAGTGCGATTGTCCTGCTGGAGACGCCGTCGCCGCAAGCTATTCTGCCGCAATTGGTTAAAGCCAATCCGATGAATTTGTCGGTTGGCGGCATCCCGATGCTGGTGTTTCGCGATCGGGCGACGGGGCGGGTCCGGGCTTTTGATCGCCGAGTCGAGGATCTGACGCTGAAGTTCAAGCTCAACACCGATGCTCGTCGTAAGCAGGCTGTGCTGGTGGACTTGGACACGAACTCGGGTTGGTTGACCGATGGCCGGCCGATCGATGGCCCTATGGCCAAAGCCGGGAAGCGGCTGCAACCGATCAATGTGGATGAGTTTGTGTATTGGGGCGTGATGAAGACTTGGATGCCTCAATTGCAACTGGTCACTGTTGAGCCGACAAGTCCGGTAGTGGTTGATCAGGCTGGGAGTGTTGGAGGGGAGACAAAGGAGGGATCGAGCCGGGTGCGAACCGGCTCAACTGGCAGGCGAAGGTCGTCTGGCGGTCGAAGATGATAAACCGCTAGTCCTCCTGAAGTAAGCCGCCTCAATTTCCGAGCAATTGACAAAGCTGGCCAAATTGGGCAACTGTTGGTCCTGTTGGCGATGACTATTCGGGCCGGATTCCGGTTGTCGGTCCGGTTGTCTGGGCTATACTGAGTAAGATTAAGGAACCGTGAAGGCACGGAATCCTTCGGCCGGTGTGATTGGATTGCTGTTTCTTGTAAACAGCGAGTTGGGTATGTGGGTGCTTTTGTAGCTGGAGGTCGGGGCAAGTACGGGAGTTACAACACGTGGTTGCATGTGTTGGCCGAGGGATTCGTCTAAAGGTCCAAGTCGTCTGGGTTTAGGTGTAGTTGGCCCAACGGTGCGGATCTTTTTTTCTGCGCGTACGCAGGGGGAATTGCATAAGTCTTTGCTACTACTGGTCTTTCTGGGGTAGGCGGGCGTAGGCGTACCAGCGGTCTTTGCCTCGGTCGAAGCGAGTGAAGAAGGTCCAACCGGGGGGGATTTGGGGCATGGGGGAGCCTTCCCGTTGATAGGCCAGCAGCACCTGGTCCTGATCGGCAGGGGGTATAAGTTCGGGATTATCAATGGGATATACAGAGCGGTTTAAGTAGATTGATAGTTCTTCGGGGGCGCGGCGGCCGGGTTGGCCGGGGCGGTAGCTGTAGACGGGGGCGGTTGGGTGGTGGGACCAGATGGTGGTGGCCAGGGGAAGGGTTTCGCTGACGTCGGTGTAGCGATATCCATGCAGGGCCAGGACTTGGACGAGTAGCATGAGGATCAGGCTGGCATAGGCCAAGGCGGTGGGGCGGCGACGGCTGATGCGGAGGGCGAGGGTCAGGATGATCAGACTGGTGATTGCAGCGGCCGCGGCCAATCCACCGCTGAACCACGGCCGACCGTCGGCCCGCCTCAGATCGTCCACCCAGGGCAGCGCGCCGACCACCGGGAACACCACGCTGGCGGCGAAGAGGATGGCCCAGTGGAGATTCAGGAATAGGGGTCTGAGCTTGTCCGGGATCAACTCATTGGAGCGAAGGCAAACGATCAAGCCATGAGCGACGAGGATGGCGGCGGGGCCGACCATCGGGAAGAGGTAGCGTTCCTTCCGCTCGCTGAAGAAGCTCATGATGATGATCGGAATGACGGTCAGGAACAGAACCAGGACCAAACGCACAGGGTCCAGGGAACTGTGTTTGGGGAGGCGTGCGCGCAGGCCGTCGATGGTCCAGACCCCGGCGATCAACATCGCGATGATCAGGAAGACCAGCCAGGGGAGCATCATGGGGAAGAAGCAGATGTAAGCGTAGAACTTGCTGGTGGATTCGAGCCGATCGCCGGTGAAGAGTTCGTTGTACCAGCGATTCCAGACGTCGTATTTGGCGATGACCAGGATGAACCAGGGAAGGGCTACGGCGAGTGCGAGGAGCAGGCCGAGGAGCATGGGCCACGGGGCGGAGCGATGCAGGCCCGGGAGGGAGGGAAGTTGAGCGTCCTTGTGACGGGCGAAGGAGTGCCAGGCGATGAAGGCAGCGAAGGGGGCGAGGGTTTGGACAAGGGCGACGGGGCCTTTGCTCATGAACGCCAGGCCCACGGCCAGGCCGGCGGCGAGGTAGCCACGCCAGCACTTGCCCTGGAGGAGGGCCAGCGTGAGGAAGTAGTTGGCGATGGCGACCCAGAGGGCCAGGTGATTGTCGGTGGCGGAGATTCGGGAGAAGCGAATGAAGGTATAGCAGGTGCCGCAGATGATGGCGGAGAAGATGGCGGCGGGCTGGCCGACCAAGAGCAGGGCCAGTTCGTAGGTGGCCAGGAGCATGAGGCAGGCGCAGAGGACGGCGGCCCAGCGGACCTCCCAGCCGAGGGTGTGGAAGGCGGCATCGCGGGTAGCGGGGTCGGGGCTGGAGAGGGCTTGGAAAGTGGCTGGGCGGATGGAGGCGGCAGTGAGCCAGGCGGTGAGAGGGGGTTTGGCGATGCGGGGCTGGCCTTGGAGGGTGGGCAGGAGCCAATGGTCGGTGCGGCGGATTTCCAGGGCGGTGGCGACGTTGAGGTTTTCGCTGCCGCTGGAGAATTCGGACCAGTAGAGGGTGGGGGCGGCGACGGCAAAGAAGAGGGCGGCCAGGAGGAGGCCGAGGAGGTGATCGCGGAAACGAAGTGCTCCTTGTCCCTTGTCCTCTGTCCTTTGTCCTTTGATCGGGCTGCGGTATTGGGTGTTTGAGACGTCCATTTCTGTGGGCCAATTGATAGTGGGGAGGGGGAAATGTCAAATGGGAGAGGGGAAAGGGTGTAACGTCCATTTGTGGCTTACAGAGGGGATTGTTACAGAGGCAGGAAGAATCCGGGGCATCGCTACGCTCTGCACCCGGCGTGGAGCGAGGGGGGAGCCACAAAGACAAGTTATACCCGAGGGGAAATGACCAAGGAGCAAATCCGAATGACCAACAATCACGGAATGACCAAAGCCCAAATCCCAATGACCAAGGAATGACCAAGGACCCAATGACCAGAGAGGATAGACGGCGAATTCGGGGCGGCGGGGCCGCGAAACCACAAGCGTGGTATAAGGTCGGATGGCGCAGGAGGGATGGTGCGGGGCGGCGGGGATGGTGTCGCATTCGAATGGGCTTGCGGTATCATTCCGGATTACCTATGGCAGATCTGAAGAACCCGAGATTGATCTATGCAAAAGGGTTCCTCTTTCTCTTCGCGGGGCTGCTTTCTGCGGGGTTGCTGGTGTTGGAGAATCCAACAATCAGGACTGTTCTTCTGCTTGGGCTGGCGGTGTGGTGCTTTGCCCGATTCTACTATTTCGTTTTCTATGTGATCGAGCACTACGTCGATTCGCAGTACCGCTTCGCGGGGCTTTGGTCCTTCGTGCGGTACCTGATGGCAAGGAGGAACCGGTCGAAGTAGATGTGAAATGTGTGTGTGGATCAGCGGCTAGAGCAGTTCCTGTTTGAGTGTACCCCTGGCTCTGAACCCTCACCCCAACCCTCTCCCGGAGTACCGGGCGAGGGAGAGAGCAGAGGAGTACACAGAATCGGGAATTGCTGTAGACAGTCCGAGGGAAATCGCACGAAACCGTCCCTGTTCCGGTTTTCGTCGTCTGCAGATGGGCCTTACCAGAACTTCCACCAAGGCTTCTTAGTATCAGGCGATGGAGGTTCGGTGGCACAACTGCGATGCAGATTGCCAGTGATTGCAGTGTAGCATCGGACCACGTCCTCAAAGTCGTTGTTTAGGTCGAGGATGCGTTCCAACTGTGGGTCGTAGATGCAGTAGCCGCCGGATTCCTGCAGAATGCGGAGGTAGCCCCAGATTTCCTGGAATACGACATCTGCCTGGGGTCGCTCGTGCCAGTACGGGACCGTGATCGACGCTTCGGTGTCGTGCAGCGTGATCTGGATGCCGTTGCCATCTTCCGGGCCATTCAGCTCGATGTAGCGGTACTGCGCCTTGGCCTCTTCGATGGTGATCTGCTGGAGCTTGGCAATATCCTCGTATTGCAACTGGAAAGGCGAGAGTTGTGGGTTGTGGCGAGTCAGCGCCTCGGTCAATGCCTTCTTCTTGGCTTCGGCCTCTGGATTGCGGCTAGCGGGCGACGGGATCTCTTCTTCTCGTTCGAAGATGCTGTGAGCGGTCTGCAACGGATCTTCGCCGGGGCTTGGAGCAAATGCACGCAGATCGTAGCTCATAGGTGGAAACCTCTTTTTCGATGATTCTCGAGAGTATACCGGTTTGGCGACGCATAGACAGCAATGCGGGGGCGGCACGCCCGTCCCGATCTGTGTCGGCATTGCGATGTGATGTGTTTGCAGCATGTTATCGCGGTGGGCATGGATGGACGGGGTGGATGTTTGTGGCGGCGGAGGACTTGGCGAAGGGGAGAAGCACTGCTGGAGTTGCATGGGCGGGCCGCCCAATGCCACGTTGGAGACGCGCACGGGCGGGGCGCCCGTGCTGCGTTATATTGCTCGGGGGTGGTGCGAAAGCTGTGGATTTCTTTCCGGCGTTGCGCGGAAGAGCGGTGTTACGCGACGCGGATGCTGGCGGTGTATTGGTCGAAGGTGTTTAGGGTGCCGTCGGGGTTGTTGCGGGTGGAGTTGGAGTTGTCGGACCAGATGGGGTGCAGGGCGCCGCCGCCGAAGGCCAGGCCGACGTAGTCGCCGTAGTCGATGCCGTTGTTGGCGGCATTGGCGTTGGAGGTTCCGCGGCTGATTTGGAAATTGGAGGCGAAGGAGATGCCGGTGGAGGTGGGGCGGCCGATGGCGCCGTAGAGACGAGCGCTGGAGGCGCTGACGCCGCGGGTGTCGTACCAGGTGAGGCCGACGTTGCCGGTGGATTGGTCGAGGGCGATGCGCGGGAGGAACTGGGTATTGGCGGTTCGGCTGTCGTTGACGCGAATGGGGTTGCTCCAAGAGGTGCCGTTGTTATTGGAGAAGCGGACGGCGAGGTAGGTGTTGTTGGTATCGGCGGAACTGGCGTCGGTGTAGGCGAGGTAGACGCGGCCATTGGCGGTGCGTCCGCTGCGATCGTAGGCGAGGCCGGGTTCGGCATCGATGGTTCCGGTGCTTTGTGGGGGGATGGCGCGGAAGCCACCGACGTTGGTACGGGCGGCGAGGACGGGCTGGTTGAAGCCTTGAGAGCCGAAGCCATCGGGGTCGACGCTGGTGAAGACGGAGGAGGGGCCTCGGGTGGTGGAGGGGGTGAGGTAGGTGACCATGACCTGGCCATTGGGGCCGATGGCGATGTCGCCGAAGTTACCGCCGAAGGAGTTGGGGACGGTTTGGAGGGGGCTGAAAGAGCCGAGGTCGCCGGAGCCATAGACCGGCGCGCCGCTGGCGGCGATTCGGCCGGCGTTCTGGAAGGTGATCCAGACCATGGAATCGGCAGCGGTGATGGTGGGCTGGTCAACGCTGCCATGGAAGGTGGCCCCGGGGGTGAAGGAGAAGCCGCCGTCGCTGCTCATGAGGACGCGAACGTTGGTGGTGGTGCGATCGATGTAGCTGAGATAGAGGTTGCCGAAGCCATCAAAAGCGGCGCTGGGATCGCAGCAAGCGGTGGGAAGTCCATCGGAGCCATCGGCGATGACTTGCCGGCTCCAGGTGTTGCCGCCGTTGGTGCTGACGGCAGTAAACAGGCCGTCCGTCTCCATGTTGGAGGCGGCGAACAGCTGTTGGGGGTTGTTCGGATTGACGGCGATGGTGCCCTCGGATTGGTTATCTGACATACGGCTGATGTTGACGTTGGCCGGTACTGTAATGCGGCGGGGGCGCCGAGCACGCTTGGCGGCGGCGACCAGCGAACTGATGTCACGCGTCTGATGGGTGGAATCGCTATGGCCAAGGGTGGTTGCGGAGCAAAGCTGCCGAGGCTCAAGGGGCTCGATACATGCCGCGGCGGACCTTGGGATGGGGCGGGTGCAGGTAACGATACGGTTCGTCTTTTTCGATAATTGCGGAAGTTGCCCCCATGCCATGATCTTCTCCTCGGCTAGAGCGGATGTCGCACTGATGTAGCGGTCGGCCGGGAAGGCAAGCCCCCTGGCGAGCCGGTATTCACCGGTGGAGCTCGGCGCGGTGGGAGTCTCGCCTTTCCTGAGCCTCGTTCTCGTCGCTGCCTAGAGGAAAGCCGGCCCCCATGTGGCAACGCGTGACGCAGGAAAGTACCATAGTGAGCCGGGTGGACTGGCGGAACCGCGCAAATCTCTCGCTGCTGGGTCGGCTCGCAGGTCGCGTGCTCGATGTTCTGTATCCGGGCGTGTGTGCGGTGTGTCGCCGCTTTTGCGATGGCGCGGGCCCTCTCTGTGATGCGTGCCAGGATCGGATGCGACAGATCATCAGCGAGCCAGCGTGCGAACGATGTGCCAAGCCGATTGTGCAGCAAGGGGCGCCGTGTCCGTGGTGCCTGGGTCGGGGGATGTATCCGTTTGAGCGCATCGAAAGACTGGCGAAGTACCAGGAGCCGTTGAGTTCGCTGATTCAGCAGATGAAATACGAGGGGAAATGGCCGCTGGGGGAGGTGTTGGCGGAATGGTTGCTGAAGCGGGAACGAGTGCGAGCGGTGCTGGAGGGTGCGGATTGCGTGCTGGCGGTGCCGTTGCATTGGCGGCGTCAGTTTGTCCGCGGATACAACCAGGCGGAGGTGGTTGCCCGGTATCTGGCGAATGAAAGGAAGATCAAGCGGGTGGGCGGGGTCAAACGGGTGCGGGATACGGAAACGCAAACGCAACTGCATTCGCGGCAAGCCAGATATGCGAACGTGCGCGGGGCATTCTCCTTGATTGACGGGCGGGCTGTGCAGGGGAAGCGGGTGGTGGTGGTCGATGATGTGATGACCAGCGGGGCGACGCTGCAGGCGGTTGGGCGGGCGCTCCTGAAAGCCAAACCTGCGGCCATTTACGCGATTGTGCTGGCTGTGGCGGATCCTAAGGGGAGAGATTTCACGGCGATATAGAGGAGAGGGGAGATTGGGGGAACGCTGGGTCTTGCGGGGCGGCGTTAAACTGAACACAGGGGCACTGAAGTGCCACTGCCGGGCGGGAGGGGGGATATTGCAATAAAGAAGCAGCTTGGTGGCCTGCTGATTGCATCTTCCTGATTTGCCTATCTTCTGGGAGGTGCGGACATGTCCAAGTGGTATTTAATGGGCTTGGTTGGGGTTGCGCTCTTGGGATGGATGAGCCTGCCTGGGGGGGCGGCTGCGACGGAAAGTCCGGCTCGGCAGGCAGATCGCTCACGTTCGGCGCAGGTGAGTGATAACAGTCTGCCTTCACTGGCCAAGGCGTCGGCGCAGGCCAAGTATGATGTCCAGGTGGCGTGGGATGAACTGAGACGGGCGGAAGAGGCGATTCCATCGCGGCAGGAGGTGCAGGAGCAATACCGGGCCTCACAGGAGTATCGGTCGGCGATTGAGGAATTGCGCCGTGCGAAAAAGGCGTATGAGTCGCAGCAGCAGTCGCTGTTGCAGCGGCTGGAATCCAGCCCGGAGTACCGAGAAGCCATTGCCATGCGGGACGAGATGCAGCGGAAGCTTGACTACGTGCGCCGAGTGTCGTCGATTGAGACGCGGTTGTACCTGGCCGAGCGCAAGTTGCACTATGCGGCGCAGGCAACGCGGATCCGCCTGAAGGCGCAGGAGACGGATCCGGAGTTTCAGAAGGTGGATCAGCGACTGACCAGTGCGAGCCAGAAGATGCGGCAACTGGGGGATCGGTTCGAGGCCTATTACCGCAACCACCCGGCTGTGGTGGCGGCGGTGGAACGAATGGAGCGAGCGAGCGAAGCCTATGTTGCGGCATTGCGCGAGTCCACGGGCGTGGAGGCTGCGTATACCCAAGCCATGGCGAGCGAAGGTTTGCGTACGGATTGGGTGGGGCGGTATCGATATGGGTATTACCCGTACTGAGGGGAGAATGGGGATGCGATCCGGCAGGCGGGTTGGCGATGCGGGCCGGCGCTAGTGCGGTTATTGAGTCCGTGTAGTGATCCGGCAACCGCTTACGGCCCCGCTGCGCGGGGCTTTTCTTAAATGCATGGGCGAGTGAGCCCATGCCATCGTCGCGCACGGGCAAGATGCCCGTGCTACGGTGTGGCGAGCGCCCGCTACACGGAATCGGAGACTGCTGTAAACGGGGAAGGGGGCGGTAAGAACGAATGAAGGAGCACGGACAACGGGCGGGAAAGTCTCTACAATGGGGATCATGCGGAGATGGCTGGCACGATTGTCGTTCTCGTTCATGATCCTGGCGTTGGTGCTCGTGTGGGATGCGTACCGGGCATTGCGAGGATACGGGCGGATTCTGCCGGCGTGGCAGATCTATCTGGAGTTCGCGGCGGCGGTGGTGAGCTTTACGCTGGGTATGGCGGGGGTGCGGGCGCGGCATCGAGCGATCGATGAGCAGAACGATGCGCGGCGGTGACCCATCGACGAGACTAAACTTTTGCGGCGATAATGGCCGATAATATGATGGAGGTCGGGCAGCTTGCCGCAGAGGTGCCAGATGTCACCCAGTGTTCGCCAGCAGATCCAACAGGATCTCGATCTGATCGAGCGGTTTGCACAATCCTATCAAGTACAATTTGCTGATTTGATCCGGCAGCTGAACCATGAGCCGACACCCCAGACGGGCTGGCAGTGCTTGCGGCTTTGTGTGGAAGCGACCAATATGATGCTGGGCACACAAAAGCAGCTTGTGGCAACGCTGCGGGAGATGAACAAAGAAGCCCACGGACTCTGAGGGCCGTGGGCTGGGGTGACAAAGCCAATGGGCGATCGCATCAGGCGGGCGTTTTGGGGCTGGCTTTCAATACGGCCTGGATGGCATTGTCGAGTTCCTTGGCACTTTCATCGCCGCTGTATCCGATGAATACATTCTTGATTTTGCCGTCGCGGTCGATGATGACGGTGGTGGGGATGCCGGTGACCAGATAGTCCTTGAGCACCTTGCCGTCCTTGTCCATGGGAACGGTGAAGGTGTAGTTGTTCTGCTTCATGAAGGGCTCGATCTTCTCCTTGTCTTCGCGGGCGTTGACGGCGAAGACCTTGAGGCCCTTCTCAGCCAGGTCCTGATTCTGGCTGACGGACTGAAGATGCGGCAGGGATTTGCGGCAGGGGGGGCACCAAGTGGCCCAGAAATCGAGTACGACGACGCTGCCTTTCTGATCGGCGAGCTTGACCTCCTTGCCATCCAGGGTCTGGAGCGTGAAATCGGGGGCCGGCTTGCCGACCAGGGTTGAAGTGTCTTTCTCAGCCTCCTGGGCATGCGATGTGAATATGGCCAGACTCGTGATAAAGAGCACTCCTGCAATGAGCGAGAAGAGCCGACGGAACTTCATGGCAGCTCCTTAAGGTTGGTAGATCGTCCCCATTTGGGGGACATTAAT
>JBLNDH010000699.1:0-5283 GCA_050261455.1 Bacillota bacterium | reverse complement strand
CGCCTCCCAATACGCTTGCGGTTTCGCGGACCCAATTGCGTTCTTCCGCCAATCCTCAATCTGTGTCCTCTGTACCCCAATCCCTTCCTCCCCTTGTCCCTCCCTGCGTGCCTTCGTGCCTCCGTCCCTTTTGGGGTTGCGGAACACATCCTCGCTGGGAAATCCGTGGATCCTCTTCCTATTCCCAGAAATCCGCGACTCCATACAAGCCCAGGGATTTATCCCTGGGACTCGACACGATCGCTCCCTTCGCCCCCCACCGCCCCCATAAACCACAGCACGGGCGCCTGCCTCCGCACTCTCTATATCCGCGTAAATCTGCGATGTCCGCGTTAATCTGCAGCCCCATCCGCTGCTCATCCGCTAGCTGGGCGCTACGGCGGATCGCTCGGCCATGATGGCGAAATGCTCGACGGTTCGCTCCATGGCTTTGGCACCGTCGGTGTTAGAGAGGATCTCGAGCGCCTGCTCAAGGGCGTCCAGCTCCTCTTTGCTGATCATCACGCAGGTTTCCCCTTCGCAGTTGGTGATCTCAAGTCGGCCTTTGTCGCGAGCGGTCCGACACAGCAGCCGGACCAGATCGGCGTGCAACGTTGAGGCGTCAAGCTTCGGAAATGTAGGTTCTTCGGGCATAGGTATTCGCTCCTGGAGCAGTCCCATCTCCCCCGCCCGTCTTCGTCCTGAAAACTGCCCCCAACAACACTCATATGCTCCGCCCGGGAGAAAGGTTCGTTAATGCAAAAAGAAAGGACACCCCCTCCATCCAAGTCCCGCTCTCGCCTTAATCAACAATCCGCCCAGCCCGCCACTCCTCTGCAATATCCCCCAATCCAGGGATTCATCCCTGAGCTCCTCCGCTCCCTGACCCCACTTTCCCCTCCCTCCTCCCCAATCGCACCATCTCAGCCCCATCCACAACTCGACTTTAATCCTAACAACTTAAAATATATTTTGCTTGACATCTCCCGTCTCTTCTGATACACGCACCTTGGAACCGGTTCCCGGAACCGCTCTGGTGTGTCGCTCTTTGACAACCCATGACCGCTCGTTTTCGAAGACTGCGTTCTGCGCTCCCCTTCGTCCCTTCGTCGCTCTCCCCACCAAGCAACCCCTTACACCTCCCGCTCTTACGCATCACCCCCCGGTGGCTCCCCGTGTGCCAACGGTGTGCCCAAGGAGATCCCGGGAGGTCCACAGTGGATCCGCCGCAGGTCCCCAGTCGATTCCACGCGTACTCTTGGCCGGCTCCGCCTCTGCCGCCAGCGGCCACGAATGGCAAGCAATAAATGGCCAGGAACCCAGTCGCCGTTCAGATCGGTTCCGCCCGTCGTTGAACCGCCCGTCCAACAATCCGATTGAAACGCCTGGCCGTATGCCACAGAAGTGCCCCGGCCAATGCCAGATACGCCACGCCAACCCCCAGGACAATCTCCAAGAACGTGATCACATCTACCCGGCCGTAAACCGGAATCCAGACGGACTGGCCATCAATCATCTGCCGATAGAAGAAACCCGAACTGGCGTAGTCGTAGTAATTGTACGAGTATGCAGCCCGCTGGGTGAACGAATCAATGGCCGACACCATATACGCATAAGGTGCGTACAGGCCAACAACTTCCATCCACTGTTCGGTGTGAGCCACGAGTCCTCCGAGAATGCCCAGCACCACCAGTGCGAGCAGATAGAGTACCAGCGGCCCCAACAGATTGAGGATGACGGCGAAGATCACCGTCTTCAGACGCAACGACAGATACAAACCCGTTGCTACCCAGAGAATATTGGTGGTGAAGGTGAGCCAGAGGACGACCCACGTGGCGGTCCAGTTGAGTACGCCACCCAAAGCGAACAGGAAGAAGTGCGCAGCAATCAACGCAGCCGGCCAAGCCAATCGCCTCAGCAGTCCTGCGGCTTTGCCCCAGACAACCTGCCGGCCGCTCAAGGGGGTTGTCAGCAGCAACGTCCAGGTGTCGCTTTCCTTCTCCTGCGCGATCGCCGTGCCCGATAGCACGCAAGTCAGCAAAGTGAGCAGGCCACAGAAGATGCACGAAAAGACCATCTGGGCATCGCGATCCGCCAGGTTGTCGGCGGCGAACATCAGACAATAGATCAGCACCAGAACCCCAACCACAAACAGCGACATCGCGATCGCCTGCCACCGCCTGGCCAGCAAAGGCCGACGAACTTCGCGCCAGAAAACCGGATTGTCGGAAACAGTCCGGGAGCTGGCCTGAGCAATCGCGTGCCTTGAATCAGGTTGATTGATCGCTGCAGCATCCGTCGCCGGCCGGTTTACCGTCGCTGGCACCGCCCTGCCACCGCCTTCGTGTTCCTTTCGGGCCATGCGGCGCACGATCAAGACACTCAGCAAGACCAGCATCAGCGCCACGCCGAGATGGACGATGGCGCACCAGTACCATTCGGGCAACTTGGCCGGCACTCGCATGTTTGCAGGGAATGCGATCGTCGCCAATGCGAAGAAGGGGTTGGTAAGGTCAAACCCCTGTAAGAACCACTCCACCGCCGGCCCCTTTTGCAGGCGCAGAACCCCAAACAGGGTTGTGCCAACGAGCATCGGGATCAAGCCATAGACGATCCCCAGCACGCCGTAGGAGAGCAGGATCACCGCATAGGAACGGTTCATCAGTGTGGAGAGGAGCAGGCCCAAGGCCGCCCCAGCAATAACCACGGAAACGCTCATGCACAGGGCGGCCACGATCTGCTCCGCTTCGACGCCGCCCAACAGTCGCACCACCGCCAGCGCCGGCAGGCTCAGGCCGATCAGGGTCAATGCAATCCACAGACGCGAGAAGAGCTTGCCGCAGATGATCTGCCACGCGGAAATCGGGGTCATCAGCAGCACCGGCAAGGTCTTATGCAGCCGCTCGGAATTGATCGCCGTGCTGGTCAGGATCGGCCCGACCAGGGTCATCGCGCCCAGATTGAAGTAGGCGAAGACCATGTAGAACCAGGCGCCCAACTCGGCCTGACGCTGGACCCGCCACATGACACTGTTGCTGTGGGTTTGGGAGAAGAGCGTGGCATAGAACAAGAGCAAAAGGAGCAGGCCGGCCAGATACAGGAAACGCAGCGCATAGGTGCGTTTACGCCGGGCCGTGGTGCGGAGTTCCTTGCCAAAAATGGGCCCCAGCGGGCTGAGGCTTCGTAAACGCGAAAGTGTCATCCCCATGGGCAGCAGGATAAAGCCGTCGGGGGAAAAGGGGAAGCAGAATCGAGTGAGGAAGTCCCAATGCCGAGGGAAACGCCGGCTACAGCGCCTTGCGGAATTGGACAGCCATCTCGTGGCGGCCATTACTTAGGGTGCGTGTGCGCACGACTTCGCAGAGATGACTGGAATGGGTTCCGGCGTTCTGCATGTCGATTCGGACGGTCTGGCCAACGGAGAGGGACTGGCGAAGCAGGAAGGAGATGCCGCTGAGGGACAGATCACGAGTCTGGATTTCGTGGGTGGAGCCGGCGCCTTCACCATCAAGGACGGTGAGGATGGCCTTGCTCTGGATGGGTCGGCGCTTATCGCGTCGTCGCTCGCGGCCATCAAACGCTAGGGAGGTCGTACGAATGGTTTCCAACCTGGTTTCGGTTGCGTTGGTCATGCTATATCCCTATCGGCGCGGATTATCGGAACTCTTCAATCGTGCAATCCGCATCAGCCCTCGCTTGCGCGCACCCTCTGGCCCCTATTCATCGTCATTCGCGGGCAGGGACATTTGCTCGGGATGGGAAAGTAGATCGCATAAATGAGTGCTGGGTGCTGAGTGCTGAGTATGAGCTGATCTCCGCACTCCGCACTCAGCTCTCAGCCCTCAGCACTCAGCACTCAGAACTCCGCCCTATCAGATCCACTGGTCGCGGAGCAGTTTCAGTTGGGCCCAGTCCGGCTCGTTGATCCAGTCAGGGCGGTGGTCGCCGCTGCCCATGAGTCTCTGGAAGAATGCCTCGGCCTCATCCTCGATGCCATCGCGAGGTTGGCCCATGTTCAAGCGAGCGGCGTAGAGGTCGTCTTCACGGCTGGCGATCCGCAGGGCCTCCTGGCCGGCGTATTGACGCACCAGGTCCGCGAGGCGTTTGTAGAAGCAATCCACCTCCGACTCGGGGAAGGGAGGCGGCTGGCAATGACGCCGGATCGCATGCTGGAAGTACTTGAGTTTCTCGTCCCAAGGCAGTGCCTCATTCAGCGCCAGCGTGAGGTACTGGCCTACTTTGGCGGCCTCGTGCGCATGCGCATCGCCAACACGCTCGGCGTCGTGGGCGAGCTTCGCGTAAAAGGACTCGGGACGACCTACAGGCGGCATGGGAGGAAGTGAGAGTTGTTGAGTCGGCATATAGACCTCCCGCATAGGGGCCGATACGGACGGCAAGGGATGTGACAATGCCGGATCGGCCTAGACGTTAATATGCAATTTAATGCTGCGATCGGAGCTAAAGCAAGTGAAAAGTGTACGAATTGCTGAGCTAATGGAATCGTGCGTGGACGCTGTCGTGTTGTTCCGCTCTTCAAGGAAGCTTCGGATGATAGAATGCCTTATATGAAGAGCCATTGGAGCCTGTTGCTTGGAGTTTGGCTGGTTGCGGTGGGGCCGGTGCTGGGGGCAGGACCCACCACACAGCCGGTGAAGTTGATCAGCCGCTTGGATGGGCGGATCAACGAGTGCTCGGGCGTGGTGGCCAGCCGACGGTATCCGGGGGTCTTCTGGGTTCACGGGGACAGCGGCAATCCGCCGGTGCTTTTTGCCATTGATCGGCAAGGCAAGCTGTTGGCGCAATTCCCGGTGCGGGCGACCAACCAGGACTGGGAAGACATTGCCATTGACGAGACGGGGCACCTTTACATTGGCGATATCGGGAACAACGGGGGAAAGCGGAAGCAATTGGTGGTGTATCGGGTCGACGAGCCGGACCCGGCGTCTGCGAAGGCAGCCCAGGGACAGGGGGCGACTTTGAAGGTAACAGGAACTTGGCGTCTGGACTTTCCCAATGGGCCCTTCGACTGTGAAAGCCTCTTTGTCTACAAGGGGTTTGGGTATGTGATTTCGAAGCTGTTCACGGGGCTGCATGCCGTGGTTTACCGCTTCCCGCTAGAGGCGGAAGGGAAGACGAGTGTCCTGGAGAAGGTAGCGACCTTGCCGATTCGCTCGCCGGTGACGGCGGCGGACATTTCGGCGGATGGCAAGCGGCTGGCGGTGCTGACGGTGACGGGGCTGAACCTCTTCACGATCGATGGGGATATATCGCGAGCGGGCAAGGTGCAGCCGGTGTATATCTCTC
>JBLNDH010000698.1:0-5476 GCA_050261455.1 Bacillota bacterium | reverse complement strand
CGGGCGTGTTTGCCGGGGGGGACATCGTGCGTGGGGCGGCGACGGTGATTTTGGCCATGGGGGATGGCAAACGCACGGCGGGAGCGATCGACCGCTACCTGCGGAAGGTGAAGGGATGAGGAGAATTTGAAGAAGGAGCGGACGAGGAGGCGAAGGCAACTATCGCCCAATTGACCCTTGAGAATCGCTGATTCTCAAGGGTCAATTGGAAGACGGGGGGACCCAGCGATGAATCCCCGGGCTTGGAGGGGATTGCGGGGGAGGGAGGGCCTAAAATCGGGATGCGAGGGAGGGGGAGAGATCGTCAGACGCATCCGAGGTGGTTATGTACGAAGATCAGCCGGTTGGCGATATTTGTGTTCTGCGGGACCCGGCAGGGGGGACGTGGGCGGTGTCGAACTGCCGGGGGATGGCCGCGGCGGCGGTGCTGGGGCGGTTCGACACGCTGGAAGAGGCGACGGCCTTTGCCTTTGCCGAGCGGGATCGGCGGCGAATCCAGGAGAAGAAGGATCTGGAAGTGCATTTTCCGGATGACTGCCCGTGCTACCGGACGTATCGGGGGCGATAAGGGTTTGGGAGTGTCCGTTGGGTTCATGTAGTGATCCGGCCGTATGCCAGGTTTTGAGCCGCGGATTGACGCAGATGAACGCAGATCAGAAAGAGCATGGGCGGGTGAGCCCAATGCCAAGTCTTTTTATTGCTACGGGTGGGGTACAGATACACGGCGCGGGTTTGATCCGCAACGCCAAAAGGGACGAAGGCACGTAGTCGCGAAGGGTGGGACAAGGGGAGGAGGGAATGATGCGGTGGTACCAAGAATCTTCGCACGCGGAGAGGAAACGAAGGGATTGGGGAGTAGATTTCCCAGAGTGGGGATTGGCGAAACCGCAAGCGTGTGAGGGTGGCGGGACGGCGAAGGATGGGGTACAGCGCTGGATTGACAATTGAAAAATGACAATTCTCAATTGTCAATTGAAGGGGGACCCAGGGATGAATCCCTGGGCTTGGAGACAGGGGGGATCGATGACGCGGAACCCTCACCCCAACCCTCGCCCGGAGTACCGGGCGAGGGAGAAGAGGGCAAGGGGGGAGGGATGGAGGGGATGTGGTTGCTCGATTGGCATGAGGGGGAGTACAATCGGGCCCTTGAACACACCCTATGGAGGTTCTCCCATGACAGATGCCGGGAACGGGCATGGCAATGATGCGGTCCACCTTGATGCTTCTTCGCCGTCGGCTCATAGTTCAGAGCGAAAGTTGACGCTGCAGGACTTTTTGCGGACGTTGGTGAAGGTGGGGGGATCGGATCTGCATCTGCAGGCCGGTTCGATTCCGATGATTCGAGTGGATGGTCGGGCGCGGTTTCTGGACTGTCCGCCTGCGAGCGATGATCAGATGAACGAGATTGTTCGGCAGCTGATCAAGGATGAGGAGCGTTGGAACCAGCTGGAGCAGAAGGGGGCGTGTGACCTGTCGTACTCGCCGGCGGATGGGTCGATGCGATTCCGCGTGAACGTTTTCCACAGCCGACAGCGTGTCGCAATTGCGATGCGGCGAATCGTGACGAAGATCCCGAACTTCGATGAGTTGAATCTGCCTTCGCAGGTGGAAGCGTTGGCGGAGAATCATCGTGGGATCGTGGTGGTGTCGGGGACGACGGGGTCTGGCAAGTCGAGCACGCTGGCGGCACTGGTTGGGAAGATCAATCGGTCGCGGGCCGAGCGAATTCTGTGCGTGGAGGACCCGATCGAGTTTCAGCACGACAATGTCAAGTCGTTGGTGAGCCAGATCGAGGTGGGCACGGACAGCGAGAGCTATGAGTTTGCGTTGCGTGAGATGATGCGTCAGGACCCGGACGTGCTGATGATCGGTGAGATTCGCGACTCGTTCTCGCTGGCAACGGCACTGCGGGCGGCGGATACGGGGCACTTGGTGTTTACGACGGTGCACGCGACGAACGCCGCGATGACGGTGGAACGCATGGTGTCACTGTTTGATCCGAACCAGAAGGAACTGCAGCAGACGCAGCTGGGGATGAACCTGATTGCGGTGATTTCGCAGCGTCTGGCCAAGAAGCGTGAGGGGAAGGGGCGTGTTCCGGCGGTGGAGATCATGATGGCGACGCCGCTGGTGCGGAAATACATCCTCGATGGGGAATTCGAGAAGCTTAAAGGTACCGTGGGCAACAAGGAGTCCGGAAGCCAGAGCTTCGACCAGCACCTGGCGGAGCTGTTCCAGAGGCAGATCATCGATGTGGCGGAAGCCAAGCGTCTGGCGAGCAACGTGGACGCGTTGAGCATGGCACTACGCGGGATCGGGAACAGCGATACGCGGTTGCGGTAGGAGAGGAGACAGGGGTCAGGAAGGGGAAGGGGGGGCGGCGACGTGGATTGTTATGGGAGAATGAACGAAGCACCTCTGGAGCAGAGGTGCTTCGTTTCGTTTTGGGAGAGGGGCTCGGTGCTGAGCGGCACTTCCGGGAGATCGAGAAAGATCCGGACTTGCGCTCCGCTACAGTCCGGGTTGGGGGTTGTCCCGAAGGTACTGAGAGTACCCGTCTTATGGGATCCGGGGTTTTGGCTTTCCGGCGTGCGAACGCGGGAGTAGAATACAGCTGAACTCTCTCGGCAATTCCGAGCAGAGTCAGGCGTCTACGGATCCCGGCTTGGTCGGCCATCAACTCCCGGCCAAGCCAAGAGTCTCTAAACGCGGTGTTCAACAGCGTCTCCTGCGGCCCTGCCGGGTTGTAAGCCACGCTGCGAGGGAAAAACGATGAAGCAGGAATGATGAACGATGAACAGTTGGGGTTGCCTGAGTTCATCATTGATCGTTCTGCGTTCATCGTTTCATGTTCCTCCCCGCGGAAGGGCAGACTGTCATGTCGATCGATTCTCGGTTTCTGGCCGCGAGCACGCGGGAGATTTTCAACGGAAGTGAACTGCTGGTGAAGGGCTGCCTGGAGGTGGAAGGCGGCGTGCACCTGCTGACGGGGTATCCCGGCTCGCCGGTGGCGGGGTTCTTCGATACGCTTGGGGACTTGAGGGATCTCTTGAAGCCCAAGGGGGTGCGGGCGTTCCAGGCGAACAACGAGGCGTTGGCGGTTGCGGCGGTGAACGGCTCGCAGATGTTGCCGTGCCGAGCGGTGGTGGCGTTTAAGAGCGTGGGGGGACACGTGGCGGCGGATGCGCTGGCGTTGGGGAACCTGGCCGGGGCGCACCCACAGGGTGGGGCGGTGATCATTTTTGGGGATGATCCGTGGTGCGAGAGCACGCAGGTGCCGGCGGACAGCCGGTTTTTGTGCGAGCATTTGCGGATGGCGGTGGTGGAGCCGGGGTCGCCGCAACAGGTGAAGGATTGGGTCGGGCTCTCGTTCAAGCTGTCGCAGGCGGCGGGGTTATACGTGGGGTACATCATCACGGTGATGCAGGCGGATGGGGGTGGGAGCGTCTGGTGTCGGCCGAACCAGTTCCCGGCGATCAATACGAATGAGCGGGTGACGCTGGATACGCGGAAGATTGATCTGGACAAGGTGCTTCTGCCGCCGCGGACGTGGCAGCATGAGTTGCAGATGCCAGAGCGGTTTGCTCGGACCGTGAAAGTGGCGCGGGAGGTGGGGATCAACCGGATCATTCCGGCGGGGAACGGGGAGCCGGCGCCGCTGGGATTTGTGGTGACGGGGATGGCGGGGCCGTATTTGGTCCAGGTGCTGCACGATTTGGGCCTGTCGGGAACGTTTCCGATCCTGCAGATGGGGATGAGTTATCCGGTGGATGCGGGGCTGGTGCGGGAATTTGGCCGGTTGTGTCGCACGATGGTTGTGGTGGAGGAGCGGCGAGGGTTCCTGGAGAAGAGTATTCGGGATGCGTTGATGCATGAGCTGCCACAAGCCGAAGGGGCGGAACTCTCGGCCCGCCTCTTCGGCAAGATGTTCCCGGGGCGGAACGGGCAGGCGGTGGAGGGGATCCCGGCGGCGCGGGGGCTGAATTACTCGATCGTGGCGCAGAAGGTGATTCCGCTGATCAAGGCGAGCGAGGAGTTGCCGGCGCATCTGCGTAATGGACGGTTGAGCGAGGAGATGGACCGGTTGACGGCGGCGAGCCGTGTGAAGCTGGAAGTGATCAGCGAGAAGCTGATTGCGCGGACGCCGACGTTTTGCCCGGGGTGTCCGCATCGGGACAGCGCGGCGGTGCTGCTGGAATTGCGCAAGGACTTGGGGGATGTGCAGTACATGCAGCGGCAGCATGGGCGGGAGCCGGTGGACCTGGTGGCCCACGGGGATACGGGGTGCTACACGATGCTGATGTTTGCGCCGACCGAACAGTTGATGCACAACTACTCGGGGATGGGCCTGGGCGGAGGGACGGGGAGCGGCATCGACCCGTTCATCACCAACAAGCAGATTTCGTTCCTGGGGGATGGGACGTTCTTCCATTCGGGGCAGATCGCGATTTCCAATTCGATCAAGGCCAATCAGGACATCACGTACATCATCCTGGCCAACGGCACGACGGCGATGACGGGGCATCAGGAGCATGCCGGAACGGAAGATGATCTGCTGGGGAATGAGCACGATGTACAGGACATCGAGGCGGTGGTTCGGGGGATGGGGGCGCGGGGGAAGCTGAAGCTTGTGCGGATTCGGCCGGAGGATCGGGACAATTACCGGAAGATTCTCGAGGAGACGATCCTGGCGGATGGGGTGAAGGTGATCATCGCGGACAAGGAATGCGGGATCACGCATAAGCGGGCGGCGATTCGGGACGAGCGGCGGATTGTGAAGGAAAAGGGATATCTGCCGCGAAAGACGCACATGAACGTGACGCCGGAGGTGTGCGAATTCTGCCTGGAATGCGCGAAGCAGACGGCGTGCCCGGGATTGACGATCACGGAGACGGATTACGGGCAGAAGATCGACACGGATGTGACGTGGTGCGTGAACGATGGGGCGTGCGAGCGGGTGCGGATCAGCAACGAGGCGGGGAGGTCGGTGAAACCATGCCCGAGCTTCGAAGAGGTAACGATCGTTCACAAGAAGCGGCGGCGGTACATGCTGCCAAACATGTCGTTGGACAAGTTGCCGGAGCCGGAGAAGACGGTGCACGACATGTCGAAGCCGGGGAGTACCTGGCGGGCGCACATGGCGGGGGTAGGGGGGATGGGGATCGGAGTAGCGGCGGCGATTCTGGTGCGAGCGGGGCACAAGCAGGGATATGGGGTGGTGTTTGCGGATCGGAAGGGCCTGGCGATTCGCAACGGGGGGGTGTATTCGCAGATTACGTTCATTCATGAAGGGCCAGGCGAGAACAAAGGCGATTACCCGGCGACGGCGTCGATTCCGTATGGGCGGGCGGATTTGCTTTTGGGTGTGGATATCCTGGAGGCCTCGCGGGCGATCGATCCGCGGGAGCAGTACCGGGTGGCGTCGCGCGAGCGGACCAGTGC
This sequence comes from Bacillota bacterium, assembly GCA_050261455.1. Lineage (GTDB taxonomy): Bacteria > Planctomycetota > Phycisphaerae > Tepidisphaerales > Tepidisphaeraceae > JAPLNB01. Next base: position 34 of record JBLNDH010000698.1, on the reverse strand, counting down.
GGTGTTGAACCTGCACAAGCAGCCCACGGTGTAT
>JBLNDH010000697.1:0-2561 GCA_050261455.1 Bacillota bacterium | reverse complement strand
TCATGCCAATGCCTCCTTGACCCTTTCCACCAATTGGGCGACGCTCCCGACCTTTTGATCGCCCAAATTGGGCAGATCGATCTCTTCGAGCAAGCATATGGGACGGGCCTTAATGCCGTCTTGACCGTACATGGCGGTCAATCTACCCCAATAATCGTCGAGCCTGGAGATGGATTGCTCCACCAGCCCCCTGCCCTCGCCCAAACCAGGCTGAACGGGATGCTCGAAAGCGTTGGCCAACGACTGCGGCGCCCCGGATTCCCGCACCACCGCCAGGACCATGCTGGGTGGATTGTGCGCGGCCGAACCCGTTTGCTTACCGGTAGGTATCGCGGTCACCGACGCCTTCAGATAACCTTCCACGGCGGTCAGGGCCAACTCGCGGTCCCCTCCGAGGTTTTCGATCAACAGCTCCAGATCCAGCACTGAATACCGGTAATAGCAGGCGCTATTGAACTCCATGGTCCCCATCATGCCCGCACCCGACTCCTTGCTGATGTCGTCTACCGCCGTGTAAAAGTCCATCTCCATATTCACGCGGTGCGTGGAGATGGCGTGGGCTACCTGGCAAGCCGCATCCACGTTCTCCGTGGGAGATTCCGCCACCATGCGGCCGAAGAGGGCGATATCCACCGCCTTGGTCGCTCCTACCGCACTCTTGGCCACCTCCGCGGCCAGCGCGGCGAATGGGTTGCTCTTATCCTCGCCTTTCTTTGGTTTCTTCCCTTCGCCCTCGTCAGTGGCGGCGGCCGCCATCAACCGGCTCCAATGGCTCTGAAGAACATCCGTAATCCGGTCGATCTCGTCATTCCCCAAATATAGCAGGACTTTTGTCTTCGAGTCATTGTCCAGTCCGCAGTACTGGTTGACGAAGCGCGGGACAATCGCCTTGACCTCTTCCGCATCAACGCCCCGGTCTCGCAGGCGATCGCTGAGCAATTGGACCAGCAATTTGGTGCGGATGCCGAGGTTGCCGGCAAGCAGGTTTTGAAAAACCGAGCTGGTGCGGATGGTCCGCTTAATGCACTGGCTGGAAATGCGGGCGCGTCGAAAACCTCCGAAATCACAGTCTTTAGGGGTGTTCGTGTCGTCCCTGTTCAGACAGGACGGGGCGAAATTCTGGATCAGATGAAGCTCGAGTTTCATAAGGCGTTCTCCTCCTCTTCATTTACGGGATTCCCATCGCCATTGGCATCTTCAGAAGATGGCTCAAATCCGGCCCAAAACTCCCGGGCCCAACGGCGCTGGACGATTCGGTCAGGGTTGTTCCAGTACCTGATATCATGAAGCAACTGCAGCCAATCGATCGATACATCCCTGGATTTGGCCAGCGAGATCACCTGCCGCAGATGCTTAGGCAGATCCTCGCGGTGGGCGTTGAGCAGCGCGACAAAACGGCGTTCGATACTGCTCGCTCCCGCGCCGCTGAGTTCAGCGGCTTTTCTTACCTCGGCCAGGGTCGAGCCCAGATTCCCCTTGCCACCCTTATCAGGATGCATGGCGAACAACGATGCAATCAACGCGAAATTCTCCAACAATTGCTCCTCGGTTGGCTTGAGGAACTGCATCAGATGCGGATACATCTCCAAGACACCGCCGGGAGTCTTCCCCAACCCCCGCCGTAGGGCGGCCAGGATAGCGCGGTTCTTGGCGCTGTTCTTGCCAGATCTCTCCTGTCCGTCCTCGGCCAAGCCAATCAGCCATGTAATGAAGCGTTCATCCCGGGACAGCGGTCTTTCCTCTGACAGCACCACTGGCAATTCCCTCCTCTTTGCCCACCAAGCGTGCCAAGTCCACGTTCAGGACGACCTGCGCCCTGCTGGCCGCCTTGAGTGTGCGGGCCGACGCACTCAGACCATTCAAGGTCTTCTCTAGGGCAGCGCGGGCCTCTTGCCTTATCGCAAGTTTCCATGTGCGCGATGCCCTCTCGACATCCTCGGCCAAGTTTTGGATCAAGCGATGGAAATGCAATTCGAGACGGGACCAGTAATCGCGCATGGTGGGGAATTCCTGCATGTACTTGCGGATCCTGTCCACGTCCACCCGGGCCTGGGGCTCGTCCGCCCTCGGATTGAGGAGGTGATTGGCCAGGGTGAACAACGCGCGATTGATGGCCTTGGCCCCACCTTCGGCGCGCACTAGTTCCTCCCGCAGATACTTGGGCAGATCGGTATTCTCCAGGAAGCGGAGGGGCAGCGGCAGTTCCTCTTCCCGCCAAAGATGGATCTTGGCCTTGTCCGTGGCTATTCCGTAAAGGCTCAGTTTGTAGGTCTTGGCCTCGGGCAAAATGTCGCCGGCGAATTGCGCCAGCCAGTCGCAGGCATGCGCCGGCCGGCTCATCTCATCAGTCAAGTTGTATAGAGCCGAACTATCCCGCCAGAGAGCGCGCTCCGGATTGAGGCGCAATCGGCGTTCTCCCCTTTTTTCATCCCTGAGCAACGGCAGTTGCGGATCCTTGACCAATTCGTCGGCGATACCGAGCCCTTGGGCGTATAATACTTGCGTCACTGACGGGGTCTCAGGCGGGCCCTCCGGCATCAACTTGATCGCTCTGCTCTGCC
>JBLNDH010000696.1:0-3654 GCA_050261455.1 Bacillota bacterium | reverse complement strand
ATCTCGCCCAGCAGATTGTTGACCTTGCCCGCCGCTCCGGTGATCTCCTGCAATGCCTTGCCCACCTCACCCGCGATGCTCACGCCATGCTTGGCGTTGCTCACGCTCTCTTCGATCAGGGCAGAAGTGTTCTTAGCAGCCTCGGCACTACGCATGGCCAGGTTACGCACCTCTTCCGCCACCACCGCAAAGCCCTTGCCCGCTTCACCCGCCCGAGCCGCTTCCACCGCCGCGTTCAACGCCAGCAGGTTGGTCTGGAACGCGATCTCGTCGATTACCTTGATGATCTTGGCGGTCTCGCTGGCGCTCTTCTGGATCTCCTGAATGGCAGAGCCCATCTTGGCCATCGCTGTGTTCCCCGTCTCGGAGGCGGTCATCGTCTCATTGGACAAAGTCCTGGCCTGATTGGCCGCGTCAGCGTTCCTGGTTGTCATCGAGCCAATCTCTTCCAACGAAGAGGTGGTCTCTTCCAGACTCGCCGCCTGCTCGCTGGTGCCTTGGGCCAGCGACTGGCTCCCCGCCGCCACCTGGTTGGCGGCCCCGCTGACCCGCTCGGCCCCCTCATTGACCTGCGATGCTACTTGCGTAAGCCGATAGGTCAAACGCCTGGCCACCAACAGCCAGATCACCATCGAGGCTATCAACATGCCGCCGCCGATCGTCCACTGCCACCACCGGCCCGCGCGGGCAATCTGGCTGATCGTGTTCGCGGTCTGAAGGAATTCGTCCTCATACGCTCCCACGCCAATCACCCAATCCCACGGTTGAAAATACGCAATCCGGGTGACTTTCCGCTGCGCCGTTGCCTCGCCTTCGTTCTTCCAGTCATAGGTATACTCGGCAGTCTGCTTGGGCTGCAACGCGACAGCTTTGGCGCAGATCTCCTGGATCAACGCCTTGCCGTCGGAATCTTTGAAGTCCCAAATATTCTGGCCATCGTGCTTGCCGTCCTTCGAAATCACATACTGCCCGCGCGTTGGCCCCGCCGAGTTCAGCACATACACGTAGCCCGTTTTGCCGATTTTGATGCTCTTGATCGTCTGACTGAGCGTAGAAGTTACGACCGATTCCGGAGTGCCGGTGAACAGCATACCGATGATCTTCCCCTGGACATCGGCCAAGGGCTGATACGCCGTTGCATACCATCCATTCACGACGAAAGCCCGCCCGATATACGGCTTACCCTTCAGAACTTGGGTCAGCACCGGGTCTGGCCGCCCGTCCGGTAATGTGGCCGGAATGTAGGTCCCCACCGCGCGGTTGCCATCCTTCCCAATGATGTTTGTGCATACCCGCAACATGTCCCCGGCGTCGTTCATCCGCTGAAAGACCGTGCAAGAGACGCCGACCAGCCGATTTACCTCGTCCACGATCGGGGCCTCTGTCTTGGCGTCCTTGATCATGCCCAGCCAGGTCGAGCCCACCATCATCTGTGGCAAGTCGACTGGCAGGATGGCTTGGTTGAACTGGTTGACCGCGTTCCAGCCGACCTTCTCCTCGGGATGCAAGGCAACCCGCCCGTGCTTGCCCATAACGGCGCTGGCCACCCGCAGGGACCCCGACGCCTGCTTCTCCAACAGCGACATGCTCATCTCGCACATGGAGGCCACGCTCTGGGCGATATGATCCAGGTCCGTATCCCCAAGTTGATCGCATCCCTGCCGGCTTGCCTGCTCCATCTTCGATTCTTGGTGCCAGGTCACCAGGCCAACGATCAGCAGCGGAATGATCGTCACTGCCAGGCCGATAGCGACCAGACGCCCCCTCAGGCTCAGATTCTTAAGCATTTCGTGCTCTCCGGATCAAACGATAGGTTCCGGCGGTTGGTGTATTGGAAATGCATCCCAGTACACGCCAATTATCGGCGCATCGCGTAGGCGAGTTTAGATGTGCGTCGGATCGGTCAGACCAAGGCCCCTCTACGTACGCCGACCAGGCCCATAATAAAAGTCCGGCTTCTATGCCGGCAGCACCTTGCTGAAGAACCGCAGCCAATTGCCGCTCAGGATATGCTCAATCCCCGCCTCGTCGAAGCCCGCCTCGGCCAAGGCATCGGCCACCCGGGGCAGGTCCGCCGAAGTCTCCAGCTCCGCCGGGATGTGTTCCCGTCCGAAGCCCCCGTCCATGTCCGTGCCAATGCCCACGTGCTGCACATCCCCCGCGATCTCGCATACGTGCCGCACTTGCCGAACCACGTCCGCCAGCGTCGCCTGACGCCGCCCATATTCGTTCGGCGGCACCAGAAACCGGTCGTAAAAATTGATCCCGATCACCCCGCCTCGAGCCACCAGCGCCCGGATCATCTCATCCGACAGCTGCCGATCCGTGGGAATGATCGCCCGGCAATTCGAATGCGACGCGATGATCGGCCCGTCGCTGATGTCCATCAGCTGCCAGAACGATTGCTCCGCCAGGTGCGATACATCGTGGATGATGTGGCAGGCATCCAGCTCCCGCACCAGCCTCTCTCCCTCCGCGGTCAGCGGCCCCGGCGTGCCCGTGCCCCCCGCGTAGCGCGTTCGCCTCCAGGCCAACCCCACGATGCGCAATCCCGCCTCAAACCAGCTCGATACCTCCTCCGGCGTCCGCAGCGGATCGGCGCCTTCCATCAGCAGCAGCATCGACGGCGCCGAATGGCTGTTCGCCCGCAGCAGATCCGAACCGCGCCGCACCAGCCGCACATGCCCCGTCTGCTCCAGCTGCTGATACCAGTGCAATTGCCGCAGCGCCTCCGCGTGCGCCTGCTCGGCCGTGCGATAGCCCTTATCCCCTGGCCGAATCGCCGGCTCACAAAAGATTGTTGCGCAAAACGCCCCCACCCCGCCCCGGTGCAGATCCGGCAGTCCCACCGCCGGCGTCCCGTCTGCGTCGGCCATCTGCTCCGCCGCCGGCTTCAACAGGTTCCGCCCGCGCAACGCGTTGCAGGCCAAATCCAAATGTGCATCAACGATCAGCATGATATTGCCCCAAACCCATCAGGTGTCGCACCACGCTTCGTCCCAGTGCCCGGAGATTGTAACCGCCCTCCAGCACACTGATGACTCGTCCTTTGCCCTCAAACTCTGTCACACGCGCCAGCGCCCGTGTCATGACTTCAAATGCCTCTTCACTCAACTCAATCTGCGCCAGCGGATCATCCCGATGCGCATCGAACCCCGCCGACATCAGCATCACCTGGGGCCGATACTCCTCCAACGCCGGCACAATCCGCGTATCAACCGCGCTCAAATACTCCTCATCCCCCGCCCCAGGGTTAAACGACAGATTCATCGTATAACCCTGTCCCGGCCCGACGCCGATCTCCCAATCATACCCGCTTCCGGGATAAATCGTCTGCGGATGCTGATGCAGGCTGGCAAAAAACACCGAAGGATCATCCTCAAAGCACAGCTGCGTGCCATTGCCGTGATGCACGTCAAAATCCACGATTGCTGTTCGTTCCACCCCGTACGCCTGCTGCAGGTACTTCGCGGCGATCGCCACATTGTTGAACAGGCAAAACCCCATCGCCCGGTCTGGCTCCGCATGGTGCCCCGGCGGACGCTCGGCCACGAAACACCGCGTCACCTCCCCCTTCATCACCGCATCGCACGCCCGCAGGGTTGCCCCCACCGCCAGCATCGCGATCTCATAGCTGTCTGGCCCGGCCGGTGT
>JBLNDH010000695.1:0-7674 GCA_050261455.1 Bacillota bacterium | reverse complement strand
GTAGAGGTTTGGACAAAGACATCGCGGATGTGGGGGCCTTTGGGACGGGAGCGGAGGACGACCTCACCGATCAGACCTTTGGATTCGAGCTGGGACTTGTACGAGAGGGCCTGGGGGTCGGGGCGATCGAGCAAGGCGCGGGCATTATCGGCATTGTCGCTGGCGGCGACGAGAAGGCGCAGGGTTGCGGATTGGCCAGGGGTTACGGCGGAAGTGATATCGACGGAGCCCTGGTTGCCGGGCCAGGATACGGTCCCGCACTTGCGGTCATTCACATAGACAGTGGCATCGGTGCTGAGACGCAGGAAGTCGAGGAGAACGGCTCGGCCATCCCATTCCTTGGGAATGGTGATCACGCGTTCATACCAGGCACGGGAGAGGGTATCGCCGCTGTAGTCGGCCCAGGCGGAGCCGGTGCCTTGCTTGACCAGGCCGGGGCGAGCGGGGGTGTTGCGCCAATCGCCCGGCACATGGATGTAGCCCCAGTCGTCAGTGGGTTGCGATTCGGCCGGTCCGACGGCGGGCATGAAACGCCAAGTGCCGTTGAGGCGGATCTCGGCACGCTGGGAGTTGGCTCCTTCGATGGGTTCCCGGCCCCAGGAGGATTCCTCGGCAGGGGGGGCGGCCGTGACGAGGGAGGGGAAAGTGATCACCAGTGCGACGATCAGCCACAGTCTGTTCATGATCGTGGTCGCTCCTTCAATGAGTGCGGACTCAGACGGTGCATGGAATCAGGGACGCTAACAGCGGCGGGGGGGATGTGCAATAGCAGAGATGGCGAGCTGGGCGGCTGCTCGACGGAATGGTGAGCAGTCTCTATGCTTCGATTTGTGGGGAACCAGCGGGGTGCTTAATGGATCTGGGTTGATAATGGGATGCTGCCATGACTACTGACGTGATCCTTTCGATGATTCGGCCGTTGCGGTTGATCTTTTGGGGCGGGTTGGTGTGGCTGTTGGATTTTCGTTTGCAGCATCAGTTCAACGGCTGGGGGATCCGGTTCGATATTCTCAACGATGCGATCGGGACGGGGATGATTGCGGTGGGGGTGTTTCGGCTGGCAAAGATGTGGGACGACCGGCGATATGCTCGGGCGATGCGAATCGTGCAGATCATAGCGGTGCTGAGCGTGGCCAAGGCGGTGCTGGAGAACTTCGTTGTTCCCATACCGATGTTCGTGGGGGCCCTGTTAACGCTCTTCACGGTTTGCCAATTCATGGCGATGGTTGTGTTTTGCATGGCGATGCGGTGGTTTTGCCAGGGGGCGTGGCTGGACTCGGCGGCGAGAAGTTGGCTTATTACGGCGGGCTTATTCCTGGGGATCTATGTGTTGCTGTTGGGATTGCTTTATCTGTACAGCTTCGTGGCGGCTTGGAGGGGATCACCGCTGATATTGACCCTGCCGGCGTCATCGCACTGGCCGCGGGTGCAACTACTGGTGGTGATGAACGGGGTGTTCCTGGTGCCGATCATCCATTTATTTGTCTCGACATCGGCGATGGTGCGGGCGGCATATGCCAACCAGGTGCGGGGATTCCCGGTGGGGGAGGGGAATGTGGGAATGACGAAATCCGAAGGGCGAAGGACCCAGGGATAAATCCCTGGGCTTGGATGCGGGCGAGAGATCTTGGAGGGGAGGTGGGCGAAACGGTGGTGTAATCCCGCGAAACCGCAAGCGTGTGGGGGAGATGGGGCGGCGAAGGAGGGGTGTTCGCGCTTAATTGACGATTGAAAATCGCCAATTCTCAATTGTCAATTGAAGGGTGAGGTGGGGGACAGGGATTGGGGGAAGCATGGGTGGGCTGTTATTCGTTGAGGGGCTTGCGACGTTTGGAGGGGGATTTCTTGGAGTTGGGGAGGGTTTGCTTCATGACTTTGAAGATGTCGGTGTTGTCTACGTAGGCGCCGCGGACGGGGTCGTAGGCGACGATCATGCTCTCGAAGAGCTCGGAGCCGGGGCCCTTGGCGAAGAGGGGGACGAGGCTGGCGGAATGGCTGGTGGCGTTGTAGTGGAGGCCGGGCATTTTGCCGGCACCGTTGTTGACGACCTTGTCGAAGGCAACGGTATCGGAGTTGGGGCCCCAGAGCAGGCCGGTTTCGTGATCGGCGGTGACGATGACCAGGGTCTCGTCCCAACTGCTGTAGGTGTTGACCCAATCGTTGACGGCGCGGAGGGCAGCGAGGAAATCGCAGGCTTCCTCGATCATGCGGCCGGGTTGATTGGCATGGTTGGCCCAATCGACGGCGCCGCCTTCGATCATGAGGAAGAAACCGGTGCCGCGGTTGTTCAGGATATTCAAGGCGGCCTTGGCCATGGTGGGCAGGGTGGGCACGGTGGGGTTGAGGGGATCGCCGTAAGCGGGGGCTGAGCGGCGATCGGCGGCATCGACGTAGGTATCGCCGTCCCAATCGCGGGTCTGACGGCCCTGCTGAAGGGTCGAGGCAACCTGGGCGGTGCCGACGACCTTCTTCGGGGTGAGGCCATGCATGAGGGCTTCGAACTCGGCCTTGGTCTGGACGAGGGTCCAGCCGCCGGGGTGGGTGCCGTCCTTGAGTTTCTCCCAGGTCTCCAAGCCGCCGACGTAGTTATAGTCGCTGCGTTTCTTGGGCTCGCGTGGGGCGCCGTTGTCATCGAATTCGGGATGGCCGGCCCCCATCATCAAGTCGAGATGCTTGCTGTTGAGCATTTCGTTGGCGATGGCGTCATAGCGATCGCGATGGGCATTGTGGACGCCGCCGATACCGGCGGGGGTGGCATGGCTCCAGGGGACGCTGGTGATAACACCGGTGGACAGGCCCCGGGTCTTGGCGATTTCGGCGATGGTTCGGCGGATGAGGGATTGGCCTTCGGGTTCAGGGCCATTGGCATAGCCAATGGAACCGTTGTAGGTCTTGACGCCGGATGCCAGGGCACTGGCGGCGGCGGCGGAGTCGGTGTAGGTGGTTTTGAGGAAATTGTATCCTTTGAAGGGGCCAGTTCCGGCCGGTTTGGAGTTGGGATCGACGACGGGCTCTTTGGCTTTGTCCCAGGCCTTTTCGGTGTTGTAGACAATGGCCTTGTCCTGCTCTTCGGTGCCGGTGGGGTTATCGGATCGGTTCAGGGGGGAGGTGCGGCAGGCATAGCGGACCCAGCCGGGCTCGTCATAGGGCTGCTGGCCGGCACGGCCGTATTGATAGTAGCTGGCTGCTTCGAAGCAGTTGTAGCCCGTGCCATCGGAGACCATGAGGATGATGTTCCTGGCCTTGGCGGCATGGAGAGACGGAGCGAACAGCAGTGTCGAAGACACGAAAACGAATGCCCACACGAGTTTCTGGATACGCATTGGGTTCAGCATAATCCGTCTCGATTGGTTTTGTCCGGCGAGACTGTTTGTATTGGATGAACCGTTCCGGTGCGGCGCCCCGATTCTGGCACCCTTACCTACATACAATAGCTCGCTTGCCCATTCAGAAACAAATACGGCGGAAGAGATTGGGTGTTGATGGGGAAAACGTTTTGGGGATCGGGGTGAGCCCGGCCCTGCGGGCCGCCGCGAAACGTTAAGTCACTAAACGTCTAGTTCACGCTACTGTTTGAGGAAGTTGACCAGGAGTTTCTGGCCTTCTTCGGTCAGGAAACTCTCGGGGTGATACTGGACGCCTTCCAAGGGCCAGGTTTTATGACGTACGCCCATGATTTCGTCATGGTCGGTCCAACTGCTGACTTCGAATTCGGGGGGCATGGTGCCGTTGCGGATGATCAGGCTGTGATAACGGGTGGCGGTGAAGGGATTGGGCATGCCTTGGTAGATGGTCTTGCCATCGTGGTGGATGCGATCGGTCTTACCATGCATGAGCCTGCCTGCCCGTTCGACGATGCCGCCGAAGACATACCCGATGCACTGATGTCCGAGGCAGACGCCCAGGACCGGCAACTTGCCCGCGAAATGGCGGATGATATCGTTGCTGACGCCGCCTTCTTTGGGTGTGCAGGGGCCCGGGGAGATGACGATGTGGGTGGGTTTCAGCTCCTCCACCTGTTGCACCGTCACTTTGTCATTACGGAATACCTTGATCGGCCGCTTGGGGTCAATCTCCCCGAGCTTCTGGACCAGGTTGTAGGTGAACGAATCGTAGTTGTCGATAAGAACGATCATTTCGGCTACAAAGGTAAGACGAACGGATGAGAAAAGCCAGCTTATGAAGTGGACTTATGATGTGGATTGTCGCTGAGGTTGATCTGAGGAATCCGTTGCTGTGGGCGGTGTTGATTGGCTGGGTCCTCTCGGTCATTCTGCATGAGTTCGCCCATGGGATCGTGGCGTATTGGGGTGGCGACTATACGATTCGCGAGCGGGGCGGATTGACGCTGAACCCGCTACAGTACATCGATCCGATGATGAGCCTTGTAATTCCGGGGGTCATTCTCCTGATGGGGGGCATTCCGCTGCCGGGCGGATCGACGTATATCCGGCGGGATCTACTGCGAAATCGTTTTTGGGAGTCAGCGGTGGCACTGGCCGGGCCGGTAATGAACCTGCTGGTAATGGTTGCCTGCCTGATTCCGCTGCATCCGCGATTTGGCTGGGTAGGATCGGTTGATCATTCTACGTGGACGACTGCGCAGCTTTTCCTGGGCGCGATGGCGGTGCTGCAGTTGCTGTCGCTTCTATTCAACCTGGTGCCTGTTCCGCCGCTGGATGGATTCGAGACGATTGCCCCGTTTCTGCCGCAGCAGTGGACGACGAAGGTCACGGCACCGCCGATGAGCACGTTCATTTTCTTCGTCTATTTCATAATTCTTTGGAATAGCGGGGTTGTCGGCGCCGTACTGCTTGGCTTCGCACGAATTCTCCATGCGATGGGTTTTGGGGCGGGTGTGATCCTGGCGTACGTTCGTGCCTTTTCGGGACAATAGAGAGCTGGATTCACGGCGGTTGGGGAAGATCACGAACGTAGACTGGATTGTTGGGGTGGGTCGCTTTATGCGCAAAAAAAACGGCTGACGCTTTTTGACGGCGTCAGCCGCGGGCTATGGTGTCCGATCCGGGGTCCACTGTAGATAGTGGATGGGATCGGTATGCGCGGGCTAATTTGATACTCCGCAGTCTCCGATCATATGCTTCAGGCTGCGGAGTCGTGTGAGCCATTGCTCACGCCCGATAATAGGATCAAACAACATGCCCGATCCGAAGAAAATTCAAAAAGTCTCTTTGCAGGCAGAGTGGTTGTTGAGTCCGCATGCGTGCACGGACAATCGTGACAAAAGCGTCGCGAGGCGGCGTCAAATCGAGTCAAAGTGGCTTATTCATGACTGAGGCAGGGTGAAAAGTGTTGTTCGCCGTAAGCGTTTCGCGTATCCTGTGACGGCACGATCAATTCTCGGCGGAGTAGATCATGTCCAATGATGTTCGTGGTGATCAATTGGTTCTGATCCGAATCGAAGGGATGCACTGCCACCGCTGCCAGCAAGCGATCAAGAATGCACTGCAAGGCAATCCTGGCGTCCATGAAGTAGAGGTCGATTTCCCCAGCGGGCAGGCTTCGGTTCTGTATGACCCGGCTGCCGTTAACGTTCGCAAGTTGATGGATGCGGTGGCTCAGGCGGGTTACCGAGCGACCGGATTCAGCCAGCGTCAGGATGAGTAAGGGAAGGGCTCGGCCATGTTAGGGAGTCCGCAGCTGCTGTTGTAGAATCGGGGAGAGGAATTCAGAAGTGTCGTAGTAGTCGTATTCTCAATTCTTCCACATGGGGCCGCAGAAGAGCCGGGTCGGTTTGGGACGGCTGGGGGTGGCCTCGCCTTCGAATTCTTTCACGGTGACCCATTCGGCGTGTCCGCCGAAGCAGCCAATGATGGCGCCCGCATGGGGATTGGCTCGGCCTTGGGCATCATGGGCCTTGCCGGATCCGCCGCCGTGCCGCGCGGTGATTCCCTCATCGGGATAGTTGCATCCGTCATTCCAGATGGCCTTGTACTCGTCGGCCTCCCAAAAGAGGATGTCGGTGGTCTTGAATTGCGAATGCTTGTAGGACACGTGCGTGCTTTCGTTCTTGACGTAGGCGTTCATGCAATAACTCGTCAGCTCATTGGTCGACTTGGGCAAGGTGGGGGAGGGCTCAAAGGGACAGCGGTAGATCTTAAGGTTGCGGAGGTATTTCCACAGGGCACCTTCCTTGAGGTCGTCTTCGGCCCAGGCATTGGGGTCTTTCATCTTGGATCGCCAGTACAACCAGCCGGGTCCCCGCCAACCGCCGGAGATCTCGGAGTTGTTGGAATTGACGAATGGCAGCACGTCTTTCCAGTCGTTGGCGTAGGAGCGAACGGCCATGATCAGTTGCCGGTGATTGTTCATGCACAGGACGCGTTTGCCGCTTTCCTGGGCGCGTCGCAATGCGGGCAAGAGGACTGCGATGAGAATGGCAATGATGGCAACTACGACCAAGAGTTCAACGAGTGTGAATGCATGTCGTCTTTGCATAATGCCTCGCCTGGAAATGAACTCAAAGCGGCCGATAAACAGATGTGGTCAGGACGCATGCGTCGCTGACAACGCTAATTTACTGCAATCGGTTTGGTCCTCCAAACAAAAAATGGATGTTCGGGCGTGGCGGGGGGATTGCGACAAAAAAGAACCCACGGAGCAAGCCCCGTGGGTGTTAAGTGTCTGTCGCGAACGACTTGGCCCGGCGAGCCTTAGGTTCGCAAGGTGGCCTGCAGTTGCGATTGAGCGGTTTGGATCACTCGCTGGACGGATGCTTCCACCTCGTCGCTGGTGAGTGTGCCGGTGGGGGAGCGGAAGACCAGCGTCACGGTGATGCTCTTGGTATTCGGCTGCAGGGGCTTGCCACGGTAGGTCGTGACGTACTCAACGTCCTCCAGGTTCTGCAGTTGCAGCGACCGGATCAGGGCATCCAGTTGCTCGAAGCGGACGGCTTCGGAGAGAACCAACGAGATGTCGCGTCGCACGGCGGGGAATCGCGGCAGCGGATGCAGTTGGGGCACGTGCTGCACGCCTTGCAGGAGCACGGACAGTTCTAACTCGGCGGCGGCGGGCAATTCACGGAGCGAAAGCTTGTCGGCGATGGCGCGATCGACGCGGCCGATGTACCCGACGAGCTGGCCGGCCCATTCGATTCGGCCGCAGGCGCCCGCGGCGAAGCCGGGACGCTGGTCGGGGATGATCCGAATTTCGCGGTCGGCGTTGAGGGCGTTCAACAGAACCTCGACGGTGCCGCGGACTTCCCGGTAGTCGGGGCTGCCGACCAGGGCAAGTCGCCGGTGTTCTTCGGGTTTGCCGGAGCGATTCACCCAGAACGTCGAGCCGATCTCGAAGAGCTTGGCGCCGAAGGTGCCGACGTTTTCGTTGCGGCGGAGGGCTTCGAGGAGGCCGGGCAGGATGCTGGGTCGCAGGTGGGCATCGCCTTTGCGAACGGTGGCATCGGTCCGCAGGAGCGTGGTGGCTTCGGGCGGGGTGAAATCGCTGACCAGCGGATCGCTGATGAAGGTGACCGTGATTGACTCGAAGTACCCGGAAGCGACGACGGTGGAGCGAATCTTATCGAGGGTGACGTTTTCCGGATTGGGTGGGGTGAGGCGGATGGAGATCTCATCGCGCACGGGAATCTTGTCGTATCCGATGATGCGGGCCACCTCCTCGACCAGATCGGTCTCGATGTTCAGATCGAGCCGCCAG
>JBLNDH010000694.1:0-3598 GCA_050261455.1 Bacillota bacterium | reverse complement strand
ACCGCCGGAATCAGCGTATCCCCCGCCCCACGCAACGCCCCCACATACACAATGAACATCGCATCGAAAATCTGATACGCCCCCGCGAACACCAGCAGCACCGCCCCGATCCGCAGCACCTCGGCATCGTCGCTGAACAGCCTCATCAAATCATGCCGGAACACGTAAAACAGCACTCCGCACGCCACCATATACACCGCCACCACGAAAAACCCCAGGTGCGCCCGTCGTTCGGCCAAGTCCGGCCGCTTCATCCCGATGTACTTCCCCACCAGCGCCGTCACCGCCGCCCCCACCCCGATCGCCGGCATGAAGCTCACATGCATATACGTAAACGTGAAGCTGTTCGCCGCCAGCGCCGCTGTCCCAAACGCCGCCACGATCACATTCATGAACACCGTCCACGCCACGATGTCACAGACCAGCTGGAACCCAGCCGGCAGCCCCACCCGCAGCAGCGTCCGCAGCATGTTCCAGCGCAGCACCCAGTCGTGCGTGTTGAACGTCCGCGCAATCCTCGGCCCGGCCACGTACGTCCACATCACCACCAGTTCCACCAGCAACGACGCGTTCGTCGCCCATGCCGCCCCCGCCACCCCCATGGCCGGGAACCCCCAGTTCCCATAGATCAACACCCAGTTGAACAGCAGATTGATCACCACCCCGCACATCGCCGCCACAAACACCATCAGCGGCCGGTGGATACCCAACAGGAAATCCGATGACGACGTCGTCATCAGCTTCAGCGCCCCTCCAAACGCCGCCACCCGCAGATACTCCCCCTCCAACGCCGCCATCCGAGCCTCATGCCCCAGCACCCGAAACAAAGGCTCCGCCAGCTGACATAGCCCCGTCGTCGCCAGCCCATACACAATCCCGAACCAGATCCCCTGCCAAAGGTATCGCCCGGTCGATAGATAGTCCTTGCGGCCAAAGCTCTGGCTCACCAGCGTGTTCACCACCAACAGCACGCCAAAGCCGAATCCCAGCACACAGAAGTAGACGATCCCAGCCGTTCCCGCCGCCGACGCCTCCAATGTCCCCACCCGCGCCAGCATTCCCCGGTCGGCAAACTGCATGAGTGTGTACGACGCCATCTGCGCCACCGTCGGCGCCGCCAGAAGCAGCAGCTCCGCCATCGGCCGCCGCTGCCGTTCCCCCCCGCCAAGCTCCACATTGTCCACCATGGAATCCATAAACCGCCCATCAATAAAAAACCCTGAAGCCGTCGCTTCAGGGTCATGATTCTTTCCTTAAGAGGAACCCTTAAACGCGGCAACTCCCTCGCTCATCGCAAATAACCACCGGAATTATGCCGCTCACAATCATCGGGTTACCTCAGCGTTCCAATCATATCGCCGCCCTGCCCCCCGTCAATCCGAAATCCCCCTTCCCCACCCCAAAATCCAAACTTTCCCCGAACTTCCTCCCATCCCCAACGTATATACCCCCAGCGGCTCGTCCGCTCGCCCATTCCGCCCCAACCGGAATGGACCGGCTCTTTGAAAACCGAATACCCCCTCGACAAATCGAACCCATTGGAAAGTTGCCAGTTGTTAGTTGCCAGTTGCCAGAACAAAACGAACCCATTTCCCTCTTGGCAACTGGCAACTAACAACTATCAACTACCCCAACAAAACGAACCCATTTGTCATCATTCCGTCATCTTTGCTCACAGATGAATCGCCCGATTCACCGCCACCCCTGCCGCCTCCATGATCGCTTCCGACATAGTGGGGTGCGGGTGCATCGCCTCGACGATCTCTCCCTCCGTCGCCTCCAGCTTCCTGGCCAAGACCAGCTCCGCCAGCATCTCCGTTACGTTCTCCCCGATCATGTGAGCCCCCAGCAGCTCGCCGTACTTGGCCCCGAAGATCAGCTTCACAAACCCGTCTGTCTCCCCCGCTGCCATCGCCCGACCGCTGGCACTGAATGGGAACTTGCCGATCCGAATCTCCCGTCCCTGCTCACGTAACTTCTTTTCCGTCAAGCCCATACTGGCCACCTGTGGATGGGTGTACGTGCAGCCGGGGACGAACCGGTAATCGATGTGGTGATCCGAAACGCCACAGATCCGCTCCACGCAATACACCGCCTCATGGTGCGCCACATGCGCCAGATCCGGATGCCGATACCCGCCCATCGCATGCCCTTCCGGCCAGTGCAGACCCACGCAATCCCCCACCGCCCACACGTTCTCCAGACTGGTCCGGTAGTTAAGATCGACCTTCACCCGATTCTTGACGATCTCCAGCCCCGCTTCCGGCGTGGCCAATCCCTCCACATTCCCCGTCACCCCCGCCGCCACCAGGAGCACGTCCGCCTCCACCGTCTGCGGCCGATCACCTCCCATACTGATCCGCACCCCGTCCTCCGTCTTCTCGACCTTATCCACCTTGGTCTTCGTGAAGACCTTGATCCCCCGACGGTTGAACAGCCGCTCCAACAGCACCGACACATCTTCATCCTCATTGGGCAGCAGATGCGGCAGCATCTCGATCAAGGTCACTTCGGTACCGATCGAGCTGTAAAAGTCGCTGAATTCACACCCTATGGCCCCCGCCCCGATGACCGCCAGACGCTTGGGCTGCTTGGGCAAGGTCATCGCTTCGCGATATGCGATGATCCGCTGACCATCAAACGGAATCCCCGGCAGCTGCGTGGCCCGGGCACCGGTCGCGATAACGATATGATCGGCCGTGACTTCCTTCGAACCCGTCCGGCTGATGTACCGCACGCGATGCGGCCCCAGGAGCTGCGCCGTGGCCATCTCGTGCTTGACCTCATACTTACGAAACAGGTGGGCAATGCCCTTGTTGAGCCGATCCGCGATCTGCCGACTCCGCCCGATGATCGCCGGGAAGTCCACCCGGATATCCCCAATCGTCACCCCATGTTCGGCCGACTCCGTCTGCATCCTACGCACAAAAGAGCCATCCTCCAGCAGCGACTTGGTCGGAATGCAACCCCAGTTCAGGCAAGTACCTCCGAGGTTCTCCTTCTCAATGCACAGCACCCGCTTCTTCAGCTGCCCCGCCCGAATCGCCGCCGCATACCCCGCCGGCCCGCCCCCGATCACGATAATGTCGAAATTGTAAGTAGCCATGTAGAACTGTCCTTGGTCCTCTGTTCTTTATCCTTGGCTCTTTGCGCAGGACTACCCCGCAACGGACCAAGGGCAAAGGACAAAAATCAAACAAGCATCATTCCCGGCTCTTCCAGGGTCGCCTTCAGCGCCGCGAGGAACTCGGCGGCGGTGGCGCCGTCGACCACGCGGTGATCGACCGATAGGGTCACGCTCATGATCGAACGGGGCACGATCTGGTTGCCCTGGACCACGGGCCGCTTCTCGGCGGCACCTACCGCCAGGATGCCGACCTCGGGCGGATTGATGATGGCGCTGAATTCGGGGATGCCGTAGGAGCCGAGGCTGCTGATGGTGAACGTCGCCTCGCTCTGCTCCTCGCGCCGCAGGCGCTGCGCCCGGGCCCGCTCAAACAGGTCCGCCGAGCGTTGGCGGATCTCCTTCAGGCCCATCTGGTTGACGCCGCGCAGGACCGGCACGATCAGCCCTTCAGGGATCGCCACGGCAATGCCC
>JBLNDH010000693.1:0-2647 GCA_050261455.1 Bacillota bacterium | reverse complement strand
CCAGGTCAACATCCAAGGCCCGCGCATCTGGCTCGATCCGTACGTCCGCGCCGCCTTGCCCCCCGAAGCCCGCGAAACCCTGAGCATGTTCGATATCCGCGCCCGTTCCGGCGCCACCGCCTCCAACAAGAAGCCGCCGGTTATTGCTCCCGTCGAGGTTCACGGCAGCTTCGATGCCCGCGTCCGCCGACCGCCTGGCCGAAAACGCAAAGTCATCGTTGAAGTGGATCTGAATATCGACCAGGCCCGTGGCGAATTCGCCGGCTTTCCTTATCCGCTCCGCGATCTGACCGGCCAGGTGCTTGTACGCTATCGTTACGCCGAAGTGCATAACCTCCTCACCCGCAACGGCAACGCCACCATGCAAGTGGATGGCCGCATCGACTTCGTCCCCGGCCAGCCCGTCACCCCCGATCTCACCATCATCGCCCGTAATGTGCCCATCGATGAGGACCTGCGTTCTTCCCTCCCGCCCCAGCAGCAGGATTGGCTGAACAAGGTCGGCCTGGCCGGCACCTTCGATCTCGATGGCCGCATCTTCCTCCCCCAAAACGCCTCCAAAGCCGAGCAGACCGACTTCGATCTCAAGATCGCCCTGCGCAATGGCGCCATCTGGCCCGTCGCCAAGACTCATACCGTGACCGATGCTACAGCCGGTCTCTCCCTCACTCGTTCGCAACTCCTCATCAACCAGCTCGATGGCAAACGTGGCCCCGGCCGCATCACCGGCCATGGGCGAATCGCCTGGCCCACCGACAACCCGCAGTTTGACCTCACCGCCAACCTGACCAACATCACCCTTGATCACACCTTCTACCAGACCATCCCGGCCGCCTCGCAGCACTCCTGGGATACGCTTCGCCCCGAAGGCATCATCGACCTGGACATCAACTACCGCGGCGGCATTGAATCCCCCGACGAGGTCGCCCAATCCGCCCCCTCCTCCCAATCCTACAAAGTCGTGATTCGCCCCCGCTCCGTGACCGTCAATCCCGTAGGTTTCCCCTGGCCGATGCAGCATGTCGCCGGCAACGTCCTGATTACTCCCGAAAAAACCGTCCTTCAGGATGTTGCCCTCAAGCACGGCGCCGCGACTTTGAAACTCTCCGGTACCGGCACCCACGGCGATTCGCCGCAATGGACCCTGGCCCTTTCCGGCGACGCCATCCCCATCGACGAGGATCTTCGCCACGCCCTGCCCGCGGGCCCCAGGTCCTTCCGCGATTCCATAAAAGCCGTCGGCAAGCTCTCCTTCACTTGCCCCAAGCTCACCTACCGCATGGTCCCACCCGCCGCCGATACAAACCCGTCCCCGTCGGCCCCGGCGCTCGTCTCACGCATTGAATTCCAGCCGCATATCACCCTCACCGATGGGTCGCTCGAAACCGGCGTCCCCCTCACCGCCATCGAGAAAGGCTCTGCCGATCTCGCCATCATCATCGAAGACGGCTCCCTCTACTCCCTCTCCGGCACGCTCGACATCCCCTCCCTCCAGGTCGCCTATCGCTCCATGCGCAATCTCCGCGGCGAAATCGTCAAACCCGCTGGCACCGATGCCTATCTCCTAAAGAACCTCCACGGCAAGCTGGCCGGCGGCAATCTCGTCGTCGAACAGATCGCCCTGGGTGCTTCCAAAGCCGGCGATTCCCCTTACTTTGTTCGCCTCAATTTCCAGGATGTGGATGTTGCCGAACTCAGCGCCGATCCCCAGAAAAACGTCAAAGGCCGACTCGCCGGCTATCTCGACGTCCGCGGCAACTGGGCCGATCCCAACTCCCGCCATGGCAGCGGCTATGCCCAGATCCAGGGCAAAGAGCTCTACCATATCCCCGCCATGTTCGGCTTCCTCCAGGTGGCCAACCTCGCCTTCCCTGGCAACAAACCCTTCAATGACGCCAGCGCCAAGTACACCATCCGTGGCCAGCAGGTCATCTTCGAGCAGATCGAACTCCGCTCCCCCAACATGCTCATGCAAGGCAACGCCACCCTCGATTTCGCCACCCGCCGCGTTCACATGAGCCTCACCCCCGACAACCCCGGCATTCCCAACATCCCCATCTTTGGCGATATCATCGACGTCGCCAAACGCGAGGTCTTCCCCATCGAAGCATTCGGCACCATCGAAGAAATCCGTGTGCAGGCCCGCCCCATGAACACCTTCCGCACCGTCATCGAAGTCCTCAAGGCCAAGGACACCAAGAACAAAGACTCCAAGGACTCCAAGAAATCCAAGAAGAATTAGCTGCGTGCTCGAAACGATGAATGCAGAACGGTGAACAAAAGACGGCTTCCAGTTCCTCGTTCATTATTCCTCGTTCATCATTCATCATTCCCCCTTCCTCCCCTCCAGCCACCCGCTCTCCCGCTTCCCAAACCCGATCGCCTTGATTCCCGCCGCTGGCGCCGCCCATCGAATCGCATTCTCGATCACCTTCAGCACATTCGCATCCCGATACGTCGGATAGGTCTCATGTCCCGGCCGAAAGTAGAAAACCCGCCCCAACCCCCGCTCATACGTAATCCCGCTGCGAAATACCTCGCCCCCCGCAAAACTGCTGATCAGCACCGTCTCCATCGGCTCCGGCACGTCAAAAAACTCCCCGTACATCTCCTCGTGCGGCAGAACAAAGTGATCCTCAATATCCCT
>JBLNDH010000692.1:0-4811 GCA_050261455.1 Bacillota bacterium | reverse complement strand
GCTTATACGGGCCAGTGCCCACCGGCTGCGTGGTCATCTTCTTGCCGTACTCTTCCTTACCGTATTTCAAGGGCATCTGTTCGCCGGCCCAGGTAAGCTCGTTTATCAATTCGGGGTCGGGATGAGTGGTATGGATGCGAATCGTCAGCTCATCGACAACTTCCACTTCCTTGATCGAGGCCAGCCAACTTCGGCTCGTCACCTTGGGATCGTCGCGGTGGGTCTCAAGGCTCCATTTGGCCGAATGGGCGTTGAAAGGTTCGCCGTTGGTGAACTTAACGTTCGGCCGGAGCTTGATTTCCCAGACCAAAGGAGAGATGTTCTTGTAGCTCACGGCCAGGCAGGGAACGGAACGCGCGTTCTCGTCAAACATGAAGAGGGTCTCATATATGTTCTGCACGAGACCTTCTTCGATGGACCCATTGTGCCAGCCGGCATGCCAGTTATTAACGTCCGAAGACAGGCCGACCACGATCGAGTCCTTCTTTTGCGCGCCTAACACCGAAGCGCCCACGAGGACCATGACCGCCAAGACAACGGCTAAGGTACGTCTCATAACCAAACCTCCTCCATTGATGAATCCACTCATTCCATCCGTGAACCGATTGGGATCGACAGGTTGTCCGGTTCTCACCCCCTCGCGCATTTGGTTGGTTCCATAGATTGTTGATTGAGGCCTAATCCGTGGTTTCTCTTTAGCTACCAGACAAAATCGCGCGAATTTGCGGCTCCCCCGGTGTCTGACGTCCCTCGACCTCGCTCGGGGCGCTGAGCCCGGTCGAAGTGTCGAAGACAGCGTTTTCCTGGTATGGACCAATGCTTCATGGATTCGGGTGAAAGCATGTTATAAGGATATATACTTCACCTCGACCGGTTTTCGTCGTGCGGCCGATTCCATGATCGCGATGATGACGCAACTGACCTTCATTCCGTCCGCGGCTGTCGCTAACGGTTCCTGCCCCGCGCCGATCCTGTCCACGAAATCTCGAATCGCCTCATACGCGAAGCCCATCCGCTTTCCATGAACGGTTGGTTTGACCAGGAAATCGGGGTTATCTGCGCTGTTTTCTAGGTATCGTTCGATTGCCTGGTTATGGGTGAGATCCAGATTGAACATGCCCTTGCTGCCCAGGATGTTAAGTTTGATATCGTTCACGTTGGGGTTGGAATTCGGGATGATCCAGTTGTTCTCGATCTGGGCGATGACCCCGTTCTCGAATTCCAGTGTCGTCTGATAGATGTCTGGAACATCATATCCCATGCTCTTCAAGACTTCCGCCCGCGAGACCGCGTAGACGCGCCGTACTTCGCTCCCGAGCAAAAACCTGAGCGTATCAACGGAATGACTGCCCAGGAACCATAGGATGGAGGACTTGGCCGCCCAACCAAGCATGGAGGTGGGAACTTCGATTTTGTCGTTCAGGCGATAATAAGCGGAGATGAGCTGCCCGATCTCCCCCCTGGTAATCGACTGCCGCACAAGAGCGAAGGGCGGGCTCCAGCGGGCGTGAAAATCAACCATGACCGGAACCGGGTGAGCCTTGAGGGCGGCTGCGATCCTCTCCAGATCGTGCCAATTGGTGGCCAACGGCTTCTCGACGTGCACGGCCTTGCCCCGCTCCGCGCAAGCGATCAAAGGATCGGCGTGAGCAAAATCCGGCGTGGCAATACCGACGGCCTCGATCTCGGGATCCTCAAGCATCGCGCGATAATCGGTGAAAGGCTTGGCCCCATACCTGGCGGCCATTTCCGTGGCTTTGTCCTCCCGCACATCGCAGACCGCGACCAATCTTGCCCCCGAATGAGTGGCATAAACGTAAGCATGGGCTTCTCCCCAGAGCCCGGCGCCGATTACTCCGAAACCAATCCTTGGCATGACAACCCTCCTTATCATATTACCCGGCCGCGGCCGGCCACCGGCCACTTGGCCACAATCTCGCCGTGATCGGTCACGATCAGTTCGTCGGCCAGATTCACCACGGGGCAAACATGATTGGGAATAACGGCCAGAACCTCTCCGATGGCCGGCACAGGCCGTGTGCCAGGCGGATCCATGATCCGGATCGTACCGTGTTCTTCGTAGAGCTTTTCGATTTTCAAATGTGGATAGCCCACGATCCTGCCAAAACCACTTTCGGGTGTATGAGCCGGGTCGCTGGACAAAGTCTTGCTCCCGGCATCCAACACCAGTCGCCCAGGCTCCGGATGGGAAACCACCGTGGTCAAGACCACCAGGGCGCAATCCTCG
Organism: Bacillota bacterium; assembly: GCA_050261455.1. Classification (GTDB taxonomy): domain Bacteria; phylum Planctomycetota; class Phycisphaerae; order Tepidisphaerales; family Tepidisphaeraceae; genus JAPLNB01. Next base: position 2,563 of record JBLNDH010000692.1, on the reverse strand, counting down.
ATCCCGGCCAACCCTAATTCCACCAGGCTCAAATCGTTGAATACATACGTGCCCGGGCGGATCTCGGTAATCCCCGGGCACCCTCGCCAGACACCGAGGGTCGGCGTGGAGCCGATACTGACCTCCTCCACGGCCAAACCGGCTTCTGCCAGCATACCGGCGGTCTCTGCCATGATCCTCCCCTCGTCATCCGCGATGGCGCATAGTTCTTCCCTGCTGCCAGCGGCATGTCCATGCCCGGCATGGGTCAACAATCCCCGGACATGAAGCCCCTTCAGCTCGGAGAGCGCCCGGACGAATTCAACGACGGGTCTTCCCGGGGGCAAACCGACCCGGTGCAGCCCGGTATCAACCTCTACCAGCACATCGAGGACCGTGGGCGACGGCGATGCTAATGCGGCTTTGGCCAGCCGGGAAGCGCCTTCAAGGTTATCCACGGTGCAGGCGATGCGTCCGACCCAGCGTTGCAGGCGCAACAAACGGTTTATAGCCTCTTCCTGCACCAAAGGAAAGGCGACGAGGATATCGCCCGCGCCGGCTTGCGCCATCACCTCCGCCTCGCTCACCTTGGCCACGGTTATGCCGCTCGCGCCGGCCCGCATTTGCAGATGGGCAATGGCCGGGCATTTATGGGTCTTGGTATGAGGGCGGAGCTTGACCCCCCTTTGGCGGGCGTATTCGGCCATACGTCCGATGTTGCGCCGCAGTATCTCTAGATCGACCACCACGGCGGGGGTGGCAATATCCGCCACAATCCGCGACGTATCCTTCTTTGCCATGGTTACCTCCCGCGATCCTGCCTCATCAGCCTTTATGCGAACTCCACCACGGCCTCAATCTCGACCGGTGCGCCGAAAGGCAGCTCCGCCACGCCAATCGCGGACCGGGCATGTCGCCCGCGTTCCGCGAAGAGGCGTTCCAGCAATTCGGACGCGCCATTCACCACCTTGGGCTGCTGGTCGAAACCGGGAGCTGAGGCCACGTAGCCGGTGAGCTTGACCACTCTGGTGATCCGGTCAAGATCCCCCAAGGCCCATTTCAATTCGGCTAGGACGTTGAGCATGGCTATCTGAGCCGATTTGTAGCCGTCTTCCACTGACAGCTCGGCTCCAACCTTGCCCCGATATACCAGCCGGCCTTGGGCCGTGCCGGTCTGACCCGATGAGTAGCACAGATTGTTGCTGATGACAGCCGGGACATAAGCGCCCACCGCCTTCGGCACCGGCGGCAATTCCAGACCGAGAGCGGCCAGGTTTTCTCTGAAACCCATCCATCACCCCAGAAGCGATGTCATAAACTAGGTTAAAGATTTGCGAGTCGTGCTGTGCAGTCTATGCGCAATTGCGCTTCGAGCGCAAAAACGGTTTTTGCCACCGATGGCAGAGTTGCGCAAAACAAATCGCCGCCTCTACCTCGCCAAGCTACCGCGGCTTGCGCGGCGGCGCTATGGACCGCCCGTAAAACATCGAACAGGGCAGGTATTCGTGAATGCTACTGCCCGCCGGGTTCTGGATCCGATCCAACAAGATCTGGACGGCCCTGCGCCCCATATCGATCTTCGGCATCTTAACCATGGTCAGGAAATCCTCGGAATAAGCCTCCACTCTCCGATCCGCGCCCACCAGCGACAGATCCCTGGGGATGTTCACCCCCATCCCGAGCAGAATATTGACCATCGGTTCAATGTCCGGGCTGGCGCCGACTATGAGCGCGGTGGGGGCGGATTCCGGCTTTTCCAGCAACCGGGGGAGCCGGGCGGACGCCTCGTCGATACTTTGGAAGACGAACTCGGGCTCCTGCTCGATCTGCACACGGCGCAATCCTTCATAATAGCCGCTTAACTGATCCTCAGCTGGCTCCCCATGGGAGGACTCGGAGAGAAAAGCGATGCGCCGGTGTCCGAGGCGAGCCAGTTCGATGACGGCCTCGGCAAATCCCTGGCGGTAGTCGGCTGTAACCCAATCGAGGGGCGCGTCTATCTCTCGGCGCCCGATATTGACCACGGGAAATTTCATCGCCACCAGCTTGCATAGGTCGCCACGGTTAGTTTTGGTTCCCATGGTGATAAGGCCGTCGGCGATCCCGGCCCGGTTGATGCCCCGCTCGATGAAGACGCTGTCGTTCTTTTGGTTGCCCGTGAAGAGTAGAATATTGTATCCTGCGGCTCCGGCCGCTTCTTGTATGCCTTCGAGAAATGGATAGAAAAAATCCGTTCGCTCGGTTGGAAAATGCGGTTCGTAGGAAAAGACGGCGAGCAGATTATTGCGCCCGCTAGCAAGACGACGCGCGGCAAGGTTGGGGACGAATGACAGTTTGCGAATGACCTCTTCCACCCGGGCGCGCGTAGTCGGATGCACTGAAGCCGGGTGATTGATTACCCGGGAAACCGTCCGGGCCGAGACCTTTGCCATACGCGCCACGTCATGCACGGTGGGCAACTGAGGCGATCCTCCCCCCATCGCGAGGTGAAAGGTTTGCCACCGATGGCAGGATTTATTATATCATAGACCAACACCGATCCGCAAGGAGCCTCTTTCAATTTTGCCTCTTTCAATTTTCAGAT
>JBLNDH010000691.1:0-22914 GCA_050261455.1 Bacillota bacterium | reverse complement strand
GTCGTGATACGCGAGGCAGCACCCTCGATGTGCATGGGGTCTGCAATGGGACGTTCGTACTGGAAGTCACCGACAACCAGGATGATCCGAGGGTCCTTCGCCCAGATTGCCTTGGCCAGGCGCTCGAACTTCTGGTAATAGACCTCGTCAACCCGTTCTTCGTTGCCCAGCTCGATATGACGCAGGTTGTAGGGCGCGGGGTGTCCATCGGCTACGCGTCGCCGGCCCCATTCGCTGTCGGCCGGACCGTTGACGTACTCGATGAAGTCGGCCATGTCCTGTGGCGTCTCGTCGATATTGAAATCGGGAATCGCGAGGAACCCGGCTGCTTCGCACACGTTCAGAAAGTCGAGGATGCCCCAGCCGTTGGTCGAATACGGATACCACGTGCCCTTGTAGGGTGGCCGGCGATCGCGTGGGCCAATCATCTTCTTCCAGCGGTACTCGGGGGCATTGACCATGCTGCCTCCATACCGCAGAACGGTGAGGCCCTGGTTGATCAAGCCTTGGACGACGTCGCGCCGGACCGGCAACCCCTTGAACCGCCCCCACTCGCCAGGTTGGAGAAATGCGTGGCCGACAACGACAGACCCAGGGGACTTCAGGCGAAAGGAAAACCGGCCAGCGGAGTCGACGCGATCGGGCGTCAGTGTGAAGTCATATCTCCGCCACTCATCGCCGGAGACAGCCAAGCGTGTCTGGGCATAGGTACGCGAGCCGTCGCGACTCTCCAAGCACGCAAAGACGTCAGTGGCTTTTTCGGATCGCAGCCAAACGTAGCCTTCGTAGGGTTTACCCGCAGTGAAAGCCATACCCCAGCGGTTGAGACCCTGATTTTCGATACCGATCTCACCGCTGCCGCGGGCGAACGTAATACGCTGACTCTGCGTACCGGCAAATGGGCGGCTTTTCTCGATGGCCGTTTCCAGCACCGCGTCTCCGGCTGCAATCGGGCCCCACATGGCGCTAATCGCTGCTGCTGCACCCGCCGCCTCGAAGGGCAGATTGACGCGCCGATCGGTCGTCTTCACCCAGAAGTTTCGATACTTGGCCGGCCTCTGCCACTGCCGAAGACCCACGGTGCCAGCGGGCAAGGGACGGTTGTCCTCCACTTGCACAACACTCTTGCCATCAATGAGCACATCGACGACGCGATCGGTTACCTTGACCGCCAGCGAGATCCAGCGGTCGGCAGCAACATCGCAGGGGACTTCTTTCAGCAGGCGGAAGTCATGCTGGTGGCGGCCAATGACCAGGAGTTTCCTCGCTACGTCGATCGCCACCTCGTAACCGTCGAAGTTATCCGCCCCCGCCCCGGCCTTACCGACCCGGACAATCAGTCCTGCATTGCCACCCGCATTGCCCGGGAGGTAGACATCCACTCCGGCCTCGCCGGTTGTGAATGCCGCAACGGAGCTGACCAGTTTCGGCCCGGCCCCTGCTTCGCCATACAACTGGCCATCCTGCGCCCGCCACTCACCATCCGTCGCCACAAAGCCAGTGATCGGCACGGCCCGCGGCGGCTCCTGGAAGCTCTCGCCAAAGATCATCTGGCTGTAGATCCCTCCGTAAATCTCGTGATTCACATCCTCGATGCACGCGCCGGTGAGATATCGGCTGACGGGTCTCCCCGGCTGGGCAGCGTCGATCCGAATGGTCGCTTCTTGCGCGAAGGCGGTCGCAGCAGAACAGATCGCGATTACAACACACAGCCCGGATATCAGAGTTCTCACGGTCTCGCTCCTCTCAACTATTGCTGTTCATCACGCCTACGCGATTGGCCAGCGGACGTCGCCTTGGGCGACTGCGAGGTTTCCGCGAGTCGCCACTCCAGAATGCCGCCCGACCACTGCGGTTGAAGTTGAGCCTCAATGCGGATCGCCGTGGTCTCGATGGGTTCGAAACTCACGCGATTAAGTTGGTCAACCTTGGTGCCGTACGCCGACGCGCTGCGTACGGGCGCCCAGTCGCCGTTGGCATCGCGATATACCAGCCGCCACGTTGCCGGAACCCGACAGTGCCGGCCAATGCGCTGCTCATCCCACCAGTACACCGCGGCTGCGGCCAGACGCCTCGGACGATCGAACGTATACTGAACCCATTCCGTCGTGCCCTTGTGATCCCACCAGGTAAACCGGGGAATGCTCTCGTCCGCGGAGTTCGCCGGGATCAGCCCGTCGTTCAGGGCCAGCAGCGTATCGCCGGGGTTCGTATGCGACGCAGCCGCAGTTGCCTCGTCAGTGATCGAGCCAGGAATCGCATCCGCAGCCGACTTGGGGATCCACACACACATCGACACTGGGCCGCGGTTGGCGTTGGCGTAATACGGAATCGCCAGAAGCTGCGCGTGCTTCGGGGCCGGCGCATCGGCAAACGACGCCAGCGCCTCGCCGCGAATCACCATGGCCCCACCAAACAGATCCCCACGAAACTCCGTTGAGAGCTTGGCACCATCGGGTAGAGACAGATTCCGCACCCGGCCCTGGTTGTCGATGGACTCCAGGCAATACACCAGCGGTCCTCGCTGCAACGCTATCTTGCCCGTATCTGCTTTCACCATGGAGTTGGCCACGACGCGACGGACGGGCATCCGCATTTCCACGTCAACGACGTCGTTGGCCTGCCACCGACGGTGAATGCGGGCGTAGCCGGCTACAATCGGGGACGTCAGCGGCTGCCCGTTCACCTTCACAACGAATGCGCCGGCTTCTGGCCGACCTTCGATCGCATAGAGATCGTCAGGCCGCGCGGCGCCCTGACACCAAGCCGGCACGCGCAAGTTGAGATCGAACTCTGCCGGTGCACCGGGGTCCACCGCGAGCTGCACCGTGCCCTGCCAGGGGTAGCGTGTAGTTTGCCTGAGCCAGACGCTGGTTGTTCCGATCGTCGCACGCGTCCGTGAGCCGATATACAGATTCACGAAGGCACCGGTCGAATTGGTTGCATAGATGTAGCCGGGCAAGGCGCCCATGATCTTGAGGAACATGGGCGGACAGCACGGACAACTGTGCCACGCCCAGCGGGTTCGCTTCGGCCCTGCTTCGATGGGGTTCTCGTAGAAATAGGTATTCCCCTGGAGCGACACGCCCGGCAGGACGGCGTTGTAGAGCACCCGCTCCAGTTCATCGGCATAGCGCCCGTCCGCGAAGGCAAGATTCATGTTGTGATGGAAAAAGCCGGCGCCGATGGCCGCACACGTTTCCAGGTAGCCGTTGTTGGGCAGAACGTAATCGGGCCCGAATCCCTCATGCCCGGCCACGGCGCCCAGGCCGCCGATGACATACATCCGGCGCTGAACCATATTCTCCCAAAGCCGCCTGGCCGCGGCGAGATAATCCTCGCGGCCGTTCACCATCCCGGCGGCCGCGAGACCCGTGCAGAGCAACGTCGCCCGCACCGAGTGCCCCTCGATCGTCTCCTGCTGCAACACCGGCTTGTGATCCTGGGCATAGGAGCCGCCAAACCGGCCAAAGTCCCTTCCTTCATGATTGCCACGGTTCTCAATCCAGAACTCCGCCAGCTTGAGATAACGCGCCTCGTCCACGGGCACAGGCATCTGGGATTTCAGGTCCGGCTTCTCGCGGAACAGAACGTACAGCTTCACCAACGCCTCTTCGCTCAGTGAGTGGCCCGGCACAACATTCTTCTTCGGCCACGGGCCCATGATGTCCGCCATGTGATTGGCAAGCTTACTGGCAACTTGGAGTAGCCGCGTCTTTCCGGTGGCACGGTAGTAATGAACCGCGGCTTCGACCAGCGCGCCGGCGTTATACACATCATGCTGAGCGACGTCATTACCGCCGTTAAGGCCCCACCGATGGGTCGGCTCCTTCAACTGGGTATATGTGTTGAGGTACCCGTCGCGATCCTTGGCCGCTGCAGCCGCGATACGCTCGATATAACCGTCGATTCGGGCTTCCAGTGTGGGGTCGCGCCGAGTTGCCAGCATATCGGCACAGCCTCGGATCATTTCGTAGATCAGACCGTCATACCACGGCGGGCCGCCATGCTCACCGCCGACGCCATCACGGATCTTGTCGAAGTTGGCAAACGCACCATCCTTCTCGAACTTGGCAAAGCAGTCGGGAATGGTGACCTCACGCCATGTCTTGAGCTTCGGCGACCAGAATTCATCCTCGATCTGGACACTCTGGATCGCAACGGGCGTCAAGGCCACCTCCGCGTGCAACGGAATGGCTCTGAAAATCACAACAAACGCCAGCGTGCAGAACACGTGACTTTGCAGAATCATCGAATCGCCTCCCAGGCACGCATAATCGTGGGCGGATCGTCAAAACGCAGCGATTGCGCCACTCAACTATACTGAGCCCCGGGGCATTCTGCGATTACGAACATTCGTATTCTTCTTGAGAACTGTTCCACCGCTCGATGCGGAAATCAGACCCTTCGGATAGACTGCTGCAATGGCAAAGCATGTGGCTCAGAACCGACCGAGGGTGGCGTTAATCGTCGAGACCTCCGTCGTATACGGCCGCGAAATCCACGAAGGAATCGCCGCATACGTGCACGCCCACCGGCCCTGGTCGATCTTCGTGGAGCAGCGTGAATTGGGGGCACTGCCCCCTCGCTGGCTGACGCGCCGAGATTGGGACGGCATCATCAGCCGGCCCACCACGCCGGCCTTGGCACGCACCTTCCGCCGCAGGGGTTTGGCGGTCGTTGACCTCAACGACCTTCATGCCAACCTCGGCCTGCCACGCGTTCGCTCAGACAACCGGGCGATCGGCCATATGGCTGCCACTCACCTGATCGATCGCGGTTTCCGCCAATTCGCATTCTGCGGATTTGCCGGCGAGGCCTGGTCCATTGAGCGGCGTGAGGGCTTCGTCGCGGCGATCCGCGCGGCCGGCTTTGAAACCAGCATCTATGAGTCGTACTGGCGAGGCCCGCGCGTCCTGGCGTGGGATGCCGACCAGGACCGCATCACCCGATGGCTCGCCAGGCTTCCCCGGCCGCTGGGCATCTCTGCATGTAACGACCTGCGCGGACAGCACGTGCTGGAGGCCTGCCGCCGCGCCAACCTGGCCGTGCCAGAGGATGTCGCGGTCATTGGCGTCGACAATGAAGAGTTGCTCTGCCGGTTGTGCGATCCACCCCTCTCCACCGTGATCCCCAGCGCCCGCCGCATCGGCTATGAAGCGGCGCAGTTGCTCGACGGGCTGATGTCGGGCGCCGCCCCGCCCCACGGCGAAACCCTCATTCCGCCGGCTGGCGTCATTACTCGCCAGTCAACCGACACGCTAGCCATCGGCGATCCGGAGGTCGGCGCAGCCCTGCGGTTCATCCGCGAAAATGCATGCGAGGGAATCCGTGTGGTAGACGTGCTCCGTCAGATCCCGATCTCTCGCTCGCTGCTGGAGCGACGATTCCGCCAGACTATCGGACGCTCACCGCACGCCGAGATCCGCCTGGTCCAAGTCCGCCACGCCGCGCAGCTCCTGGCTGAGAGCGATCTGCCCCTCAAACGCATCGCGCAGCTGTCGGGATTCTCATACACGGAGTACCTGAGCTATTTCTTCAAACGCGCCATGGGCCAGACACCGCGAGATTACCGCCGCTCCCACAGCACCAAGGGGCCCGGATCGGCCCATGCAGAGACTGGGCGGTTTCCACCTCAATTGCATCATCAGTGATGCGTAAACGTCCTCAAGTGTGGGCAACCTTGTCCAAGCAGTCACCGATCAGAACCTACAGAGGTAAGGCTCTTCTGAATTCAACAAACCATTCGAGGCACCTGCGGCCAAGTTGAGACTGAGTTGCATTTCGAGAAGAACGTGTGTGTCAGCGGCTTCCACCCTGCCGTAAGGACCATTACATTAGATCGTTTGAATCCATGGAGAACAAGCATGCGAATTGCTTTGCCGCTCAACAGCGGCGTGTTCAATCAGCATTTCGGCCAGTCCACCGCGTTTTGGATCTGCGATCATAGCTCCGATTGCCATCGGCACGGGAGGGAATGATGAGCAACACCGAACCACTGCAAGGTGAATTTCGCTTTCGCGCGATTGGGGTTATTCATTCGCCGTTCCAGGAACCCACCCAGACGCCCATTCAGCCGGTGTTCGCCACTGATGTGCGAGGCCAAGTGCAAGTGTTTCCCGAATACGCCGAGGGGCTGAAGGATCTGGAAGGCTTCTCGCATCTGCACCTGATCTACGTGTTCGATCGCGTGGGCCAAATGAAGCTGCGAGTCAAGCCATACCTTCAGGATGTGGAGCATGGTGTCTTCGCGACCCGAGCACCCACGCGTCCCAACCCCATCGGAATGAGCATCGTCCGGTTGCTCGGCCGGGAAGGCGCGACGTTGCATGTAGCAGAACTGGACATTCTGGACGGCACACCGCTCTTGGACATCAAGCCGTTCTCGCCGCAATTTGACCTCCGTGACGATGTCCATACCGGATGGATGGAGCAGGTGGATGAGACAACAGCCTGGCAGCGAGGACGCCGAGCGGGCCAGAACCCTGAGCAGGGCCAGCCGAGGAGATGTCGAGGTTGAGTGATGGGGCCAGTACGTATCACCATTCTGGCTGAGAACACCACATCGGACCCACGGTCTGCCAGGCGAGCATGGGCTGTCGCTCTGGATCGAGTACGCCGGTACACGTGCGAGTCCCCAGCCACCGCGTTGGTATTCAATCTCATAACAGCGTCGCGAGGATTCTAACAGAGGCCCGGCAAGACCGATCTCCTTCGCCACGAATGACCAGTATGCGACGCTGACGCGCATCACCGTACAGGCCATCGGTAGTCGCCGTCGATCCCGAGGCATCCTGAAAGATGGATTTGGCCAGATGGCCTGGCAAGCTGAGACCGTCTTTGACGGTTTGCAGCAATTCCTAGCACTGGCTTGCACACCCATCTTCCAGGCACTCCTCCTACTGGTTTCCCTCCGCAGGAATCCCCAGTCCCGCTCGTTCAACTTCTGATGGGCGTGAACGAACGGCGGTGAGCCTTTGGACGCTCGCGTGGTTGGCAAGGATGCGGTCTGTCGTGAGCAGTACACCGGGACGTGTGTCCGGTCGCACGACAGGCCGCGAACGCCGACTTCACTGACAGAAGGGATTGGCTATGACCCGTTTCTGGAGAACTCTGTGCGTCGGGACTTTGGCCCTGGCATTTGCCGCACCCGCAATGGCCGCTGGGGGCCACGGTGCTTGCCGACGGGATGGTTCTTCCGGCCAGTGCCCTCGGGAGCAGCCTGAATGCCGACGAGGCGGCAACGGCAATTGCCAAAGGCAGCAGAATCAACAGCGTAAACGCGATGGCACTGGAAAGTGTCAAGGCGACCGGAAACAGGATCGCAAACGCGACGGAAACTGCAGGTAACCAATTGCGGGATGGCGCTGGAGCTTCCAGTGCCATCCCGCACCTTTCGTGGCAGGAGGATGTCAGGTCGATGCCGAATCGCACGGTTGTTGTTGAGGCCGAGTGTGGGCCGTGTAGGACGCTGGCGCGAGGCGGGCAACATGAGTCTGAGCCCACGGAAGCTTCCAATGCACGCGAAGAAAGGAAGTGAGTTGCTCTTCTTTAGTTGGCCACGAATCGCACAATCCGTACGGCATGCCCCGAACTGCGAGTCTTGTCCGTGAGCCGCAATCCCAGCACGTGACGCCCGGGCTTCAAATCGGTGCCGAACATCACGGTTCGTGGATAGTGCAGGTCCGTGCTGAAGCGGTGAAAAAGATCCACCTCGGTAGCAGGCCCGCCATCGATACGAGCTTCGACCATGCCCGCATCAGGTCCGGCAACAACGTAGGCCCCGACTGCCGTGCCCTCGAAACTCAGCTTCAATTCCGCGCCAGGCTCATCAGCGCACAACAACGGAATCTCCCGGAATTGGCTGCGAGTCTCTCCTTTGAGGTTCTTCCAGTCCGGGACCAGCAGCTTCCAACCCTTCGCGATCGTGGCCTGCTTCAGGTCCAAGAATCGGCCGTTGTCGTAATTCAAAGGGTCCAGCGGCTGGGGCATCGGGTGGGCAACCTGAACGGCCTCAGGGGCCGGTGGCGCCTTCCAGGCCTGGTCCAGGAGTTGCTCGATCATGCTGGCACACAGGGCGTTCCCGTAAGGGGCCGGATGGGTGCCGCCATATTGCTGCCACGTCAGCCGGCCGGCCGTGATTTGCTCGGCCACCTCCTTGGCAAGGTTGATTGTACTGATCTCATAGTGCACGGCGACCTCTTCATGGGCTCCGGCCGTCAGTGGCGTCTTTCCGGCCCGCAGAGTCTCCAGCATCTCTGGATTGATGAAGTGGGTGATCACAATGTCCATGTTGGAGTTATGGCGCAGTGCCTGGCGGACAATGCCCTCCATACCGCGGATACACTCCCGACGAGTATGGCTTGCATCCTGATCATCATTGACGGCAAACTCGATGAACAGCAGGTCCACCGCCCCCTTGCTGAGCACGTCGGATTGCAGGCGAAAGGCGCCCGTGGTGGAGCAGGTCGAAGAGACACCCGCATTGGTGAAAGTGAACTTTGTGTCAGGAAAGCGTTTCGTGAGGAGCTGGCAGACCATTGGCCGATAGCCATTCATTTCCGTGATCGAGCCACCGATGAAAGCCACGTGGCCCTTCTTCTGATGCTGGAACTGATAGCGGCAGTTGCTCAAGCTGCCGCGGAGATGGATGTTTGTTCCGGACCGATTTTCCTGGCCCGAGGCCAGCGGCGCATAGACTGCGACCAGGACAGCTGCAGCCAAACAGAGGTTCCAACAGCACGAGTAATTCTGGCGTAGGGTGTTCATTGTTTTGGGCATCGCATGCAGACTCGACAATAGCGGATCATCTCTCTTATCTCATACCCTGGGTATGAACGCTCCGGGCCGGCACAACGAGCCCCTTGTCACCACGATACTCCGATTCGCCGAAGTTGACCGTCACTTCCACTCCATTGGCAAATACCGTCTGCTGGACACTGCGATCGGGGGTCAGGAAGCGGTGGTCGGTCATCTCGCTGTAGCCCGTCGCCCGGGCGATCGGCGCACAGCTCTGGTAACTCTTGATGAATTGAGCCTTGTTCTCCTGCCAGAATTGGCGGGAGAACATGTACATCGGTGGCGTGCCGTAGAGGGCATTGAACAGGTCGCGTTTCCACCAGATCGCCGGGAGCTTGTTGTTGTAGTCGCCCCAGTACCACTGGGCGACGCAGGCGTCGTGGTAGACCAGTTCCCACAGGGGCAGGCGGTACTTCTCGCCAACCTGGAACTTGGCCAGTTTCTCGGGCACCTCGGTATAGATCCTCATCATGTTGCGGCCGGCATCATCGACGCGGTATGGCCCGAGGGAGAGCATTCCCTCGAAGTAGTCGCAGTACGGGACGGCGGCATCATGGCCGGTCTCCGAGCCACAGACCAACTTGAACTGATCGCTGATCACGCCCAGCAGTTTCATCTTGGCTTCCCGGCTCTGGGTGCGGGTCATGGGGTGATCGGGAGAGTAGCACTCGCGCCATGGAGACGCCGTGGTCGTATCGATGAAACGGCAGCCATAGGGATGCGTCTTGAGCTCCTCGCCAATCCGCTTGACCGCATAGGCCGGGGCTTTCAGATCGCAGAGCACGCCGCAAGGGATCATCTCTTGGGTTCCCTTGACCTCGATCTGCCAGCCGGGAATCCACTTGCCGGAGCGGTCGAGGATGATGTCCTTGGGCCACCCTTCGGTGGTCCAGTCGGGGTGGGTGTACCGGAGCTTGGGGAACTGGGCCGGGTCCATCAGGTCCTGGTAGATGTCGTACCGGCTGGTGAGGACTCCAAAGGTGTTAAGCTGTTTGAGCACGTCCGGCTTGGCGCGATTGCTCCAGAGGATGCGGTCGATGCCGGCATCGAGCATTTCGCGGCACATCTTCACGGGGTCCTTGTCCCAGTACCAGATATTGGCCGCGCCGATGAGCTTGTCGATCTGGGGGCGTTCCTTGCGCTTTTCGGCGAACGTTTTGAGGAGGCCTTTTTCGATGGCGTATTGACGATAGCGTTTGGCCATGGCGACGTGCCCGCCGTCGCTCAGGAAGACGTAGCGGATCTGGCGGGTGTAACCAAACTGCCCTTTCTGGCCCTCCCAGACGGGACCGATCCAGCCCAGGCCATTGGTGCGACCAATCTGGATCATGGCATCGTCGGGCGTCTGAAGGATTGCCATGCACCCCGACTTGCCATCGGTGACACCGAAAAAGGGCATGCAGATTCCGTGTCCGCCATAGGCAATCAGATTCCAGGTGAAGAGGCTCGGGTCCTCCACGGGGAAGGAGATCCCCTCGTTCATTGGGATTACGAGGGACTGGCCGGTGGTTGAGCGGAAGGGGGCAGGGTAGTGAAGGGCCGAGGACATCGCGCCCTGAGATTGGAGCGATACCAGCAACTCCGGCTTGCCCTGTTCGAGCACCATCTCAAGTGTAACAGGACGGTCCTCCTCGACGTCGAGGAGTTTGGCCATGATCTTCCCGTCGGCGGAGGTGGCAGATGTCGCGATGAGAGCGGGGTTGGGGACATGCTGCTGGTACAGGCCTTGCGTCCGCTTATTCTGGACGCTGAAGGCAAGCGAGGCAGGGTCAAATCGCACGAGCAACTCGCTATTCTCGCAGGTGAGCTCGTTGGGGAGCGCCGCGTTGGAGCGGATGTTTCCCTTGTTGGCCAGTTTCACGTTGCGTGCTTCCGTAACGGAAACGCCATTGCCAATCAGACGGGGATGGACCTTCACAATATTCGGCGGCACCACCAGTCGTGCCCGATTGGGGGTCCAGTCCGCGGCCTGGCGTACCGAGCGGAAACCGGCGGTCCAGGAGACCGGCTTGTTCGCGGCGTCGTAAGTGACGAAACAGACGCTGGCGTCACCTTGGCCTTGCACCTTGAGATCAGCGGTCAATTCGAGAAGGTCGCCCGGCTTGACGGGAATCTGGACATCCGGGGCAAGCGACCAATCGTTGCGCCCTTTGTGCTCGACCCGGATGACGCCGGCCTGCCGGGCGACGCTGGAGCCGGCATCCTTGTCACGGCACCAGAAACGCCAGTCGCCCGTCGATGGAAGCTCTTGCGCCATAGCAGACGACGCGAGCAGGACGAACACAGCAGCGAACTGGATCGATCGCATCATAGAGGACTTCTCCACAATAAGCTCTCTGTTGTAGTGTGGAGGCAGGGTCGACGTTGCGGCGAGGAGGAAGATTTACCTCGTCTGGCCAAGCGACCGCCCGGCCGCTTACCTTATCCCCCTTTGGCGAGGTAGACGAGGGCATGAGGATAGGCCGCCGGTACCCCAGTCACTTTGCTGCTTTGCCCAGGACGCCGATCTCGGCCGCCCCCGCATACGGTTGGGAACCCGGAGCGTTCACCGAGACGATCTTGAAGTACCGCCCTACCGCCACCTTGGCCAGCGTGACGACCCGGCCGGCCGGGTCGCGATCGATGCGATCAAACTGTCCCCGCGCCACCGGCTGGCCCCATTCTTTGCCGTCGTGGCTGACATAGACCTCATAGGCGCCGATCACACCCGCAGCCTGCCGCCCATCCTGCCGCGGCAGGTACGTGAAGCCGGAGATCTCCACCAGCTCCCCCAAATCGACCGTCAGGTGATGGGGGTGCCCGGGCTTTCCGCCAGACCACTGCGTGTGCCAGAACGTCGTGGGATTGTCGTCGATGGCGAGCACCGCCCGCTCATCCTCCACCTGCGTGTTCTCGCTGCTGAACGAGACGATTCTCCATTTGCCCTTGCCGATCCCGAAATACTGGCTTGCGGCGCCGTACGACAGATCCTCCAGCGTGATATTGCGGAAGGAGATCTCCGCCTTGCAACCGCCGTGAATCTGCAACGCGATCAAGCCACTGCGCGGAATGGCCGGGTCCGGCTCGAGGTAGTCCACCACCTTCTCCCCATTGAGCACCAGCTGAATGTGCGGCCCGGCGCAACGCACTTCGTACTGGTTCCAATCGCCGGGTTTCTCCAGCCGCTTGATCTGTTCATCGGTCGCTCGCACCAGGAACCGATTGCGCCGCGACTCGTCGTAGAGACATCCCGTGTGCCCGGCGCCGATGTCGGCCTGGAATCCGGCCATTTCGTTCGCAGGCTGCTGAATGCGCACGCTGCGGAACTGCACCCCGCCGTTGACGAAGCCCTCTGTTCCAACGAGCTTGTATTCCAGCCGCAGCACAAAATCGCCATAGTTCCGCGTCGTCGCCAGGAACTCGTTCTGTGGATTACCGCTCATCGAACCGCCGACAATCACACCCTCGCGGACACGCCAGACGTTGGGGTTGCCCACCCAACCTTCCAGGGACGTGCCATTGAACAAGTCGGTCAACTGTGGCAGCAGGCGGGCAGCCCGTGTTGCCTGGGTACGAACATCCTCGCTGCCCTCCCCGGCCGCGATGTTCAGCAGAACTTTCCGCAGAGCTGGCGACGGCGACTGCCTCGCCAAGGCTGGCGCGATCTGCACAATGGCGACCGCGGCCTCCCCACGCACGGCGGGATCATCGTAAAACCCCTGCAGCAACCGCAGGCTGCTGTCGTGGGGAACTCTCGCAAGCCCGGCGATCAGCCGCCGCTGATCCGCGGCCCCGGACACGGACTTCGCCGCACGGGCAAACAGTGCTGCCAGCGCATCCGCCGATCGCTGTCGCTTCTCCGCGGCGACCGTCAGCAGTTGAATCGCAGACGCTAGGGCACGTGCCCGCTGAGCCGTATCCTTCGAGCTCTCCACTACGGTCAGCAATGGCTCCACTGGCGCCAAGTCCGGCCACCGACCCAGCTGCCGCGCCGCCTCCGCCGCCACGCTCGCATCCGCATCCTTCAATGCCGCCGTGATCGCCGGCAACGCCTTGGAACTACCCAGGGACGTGAGCACGCGAATCCACGCACACTTCCCGGCCGGTTCGCCCACACGCTCCAACTCTGCCAGCACGAGCCCGGTGCCCGCGTCCGGCAGTGGCCTGCACAACGCCACCACAACGCTCTCCGCAGCATTACGTGCGGCTTCATCGCGCGCACCTCGCACCAGGGCCAGCAGTGCTGGCAGTTCGGCCTCGCTCGCCATAGCCCGCAACGCGCCCAGGGCAGCGATCCGCACATCCGCTTCGTCGCCGGCGGCCAGTTTCAGCAGATCCGGGATCGCCGCGCGCACGGCATGCCCTTCGAGCAGCCGAATCAACCTCACCCGCGCCTCCGCCTGGCTCACGCTCATCAATGATTTGGCGGCCAGTTCGTCGATGGTCGGATCTTCCAGCCTCTCCAGTCCGCTGGCCGCCAGTTCCAGATCCGCCGGGTCGCGCGGGTCGGCGACAACCTCCAGTAGTGCCACCGCCGCCTCGTGATTGCCGATCTTCCCCAATGCCATTACTGCCGCACGACGCACATCGACATTGTCCGCCGTCGTACACTTCTGGATCGCTACCAGTGACAGTGCGTTGTGGCAGTCGGCCAATGCCGTCAGAATCTGAACCTGCAATTCCGGCGCCGCCTTTACCAATTCCGCGTTCAGCGCCCCCGCCAACTCGTCGCTCGGCATCGACCGCGCCGTCAGCAGGGCTTCGTTGCGAACCAGCAGATCCGACGATCGCACCAGCTCGATCAGCAGCGGCACCGCCTTCGCCCCGCGTGCCAGGATCGCGCCGCGCGTGGCGCCGATCCGGTGGATCGGGGGGATATCCGCCGTGCGCACCGCATCGTAAAGAGCCACTGCTGCGTCTGCGTTGCCCTCCGATAACTGTCTCCCGGCCGCCAGCAGGCACGCCGATGCGGCATGAACCCTCTGCGTTGCATCGTTCCCCGCCAGCACGCGGCGCAGCACGTCAATCGCCGGTCCATTGGCGATTCGTCCTAGCGCCAGAAGCGCCTCGGCCGATGCGCCCAATGCAGGATCCGCCGCCACGCCCTTCAGTGCATCCACCGAACGCGTATCGCGCAGCACACCCAAGGAGTTCACCACGCCAACCAGCCTCGCTCCTTTCAGCCGCGGAATGGCATTTCGCAGCGCCCCGGCGGCCTCGGGACCGGCAATCCCCTCCAGCCCACTGCGGACATAGGCGGCCAAGTGCTCGTCATCCAACAACCAAGCCAGCGCCGGCACCGCTTTCGCCGTCCCAATCTCACCGAGTTGCTGGCACGCCCTGGCCTTATCAAACAAGGACGCATTGGATTGGAGCACCGCAATCAGTCGTTCGGTCTTTTCCGTATTAGCTTCCCCGGTCGCGAGGGCGGATAGCCCCACGCCCAGCAGCATCGTCACGATCAAGCAAGTCCGAGTCATGAGTCGTCTCCCCATATTCGCTTGGGAGTGGCTGGATCAGATGCACAAACTCCAAGGCTCTCGCGTGGCGCGGGTCCGCATGCGGTTGGCTTCATCGTCGTTGATGAATGTCTCCGTGGTCGGATCAATCCGCAGCTTGCGTCCCAGTTGCCACGAGAGCTGCGCCGCGAAGCATGCGATGTGCGACCGCCGCATAATGTGCTGATTGCACACCGGCAGGGCCCTGGATTTCACGCAGTCAAAGAAGTTCCGCCCGTGCCCAACCGCATTGATGCCGGTGGCGGCAAACTGCCGCTTGCGGAGCTTCGCTAGGCTCTCGGAGAGAATGATCTCCCCGTTGTCGCCCGTCTCGACCCAGCCTTCGTCACCCTCATACCGAATGGGACAGGTACCGGTCGACGTGTGGTACTGCGGCTCGCGGTTGCCGAACGCGGTTGGAAGGAAATCGCACACCAGCTTCACGCCGTTGGCATACCTGGCAACGATCGAATTGGACGTGGCCTCATACTCGATGGGAAGGGTGTGGTCGGACTGGTTGGCCCACTGACAGAGGTCAACCGTATGAGCGCCCCAGTCAAGAAAGTTGCCTCCCGCCTCGAAGTCATGGTGTCCCCGCCAGCCGCCGGCCACGTAGCGACTGTTGTACGGCCGCCAGGGCGCAGGCCCCAGCCAGCGATCCCAGTCGCATTGATCTCGTGGCGGCTCCGGCTCGGCAGGGAGCCAGCCATAGCTCTTCTGCGGCACATAGACCGAGGCGTGCAGGGTCCGCAACTGCCCAAGCTTGCCGCTCTTCGCCAGATGCATGGCGTACTGGAAGTTGTTGACACTGCGGCGCTGCGTCCCGGCCTGGAAAACTCGGCCATACCGGCTGATCCCCTCCGCCAGCATCTGGATTTCGCCGATCGTCATCCCGCAGGGCTTTTCGCTGTAAACATCCTTCCCCGCCTTGGCCGCCAGCAGCGACGCCAACGCGTGCCAGTGATCGCCGGTGGCAATCAGCACCGCGTCGATGTCCCGCCGCGCAAGCAATTCCGGAAAATCGATGTACGTAGCGCAGTCGCGATTGCCGTAGTGCGCGTCCGCCATCTGCTTGACCTGCTCGCGGCGCATCCGCTGGACATCGGCGATGGCTACAAACTGAACATCCTTTTCCGGCAGCATAACGCTCAGGTCATACTGTCCACGCGGACCAAGCCCGATGCCGCCAAGGACGATACGCTCGCTGGGGGCAACCGCGCCATCACGGCCCAGGACTCGCCCGGGTACGACGAGCGGCGCCGCCAACGCTGCTTTGAGGAATCCTCGCCGTGAAACACCCATCTGTGGGACATGAGACATGACACGCTCCGTTCTCGATCCGATGGTACGCAAGGCAGCAATCCCATACAAGCCCATCTCAGCCGCTGCCCCCCCGCAAAGGGTGTGACCATCTTCTTTGGCAGATGTTGGCGAGGACAATCCTGTCCCTGGTAAGGCAGGCATTCCTGTCTGCCACGGCCGCCGGTGTGGTGGGTGTACTCACCCCGCCCGACGGCGGCCGATCCTTTGCCAATATCCCCGGTCACACTCCCGCAAATGGCCCGTTACGCTCGCATACACAACACGTACATGACTTCGCTGAGGAGCAATCGTGGTCCTCACCCTCCCTTCGCCGGACAAGTCTCTCCTCGCCGTTTAGCGTCGCCCCGGACGGGTGCCTACGGCATGCCTTCCAGGACCAAAACCGCCGCTCCGTTTTTTTGACGCGGCGGCCGGGCCGCGGTCTGTTCACCGTCAACAGCAAGTAACGTGTTTTCATGACCGAGCTCGTGTGGTCCATATGACCAACACCCACGTGATGGACCGCTGGTATGCCCAGTTCCTCTTGCGCAGCACGTTACGCAGGGTATGGCGGTTGGGGCAACGTGCGCAACTTGGCGGACACTACCGGATACGCTCGCCCTCTCC
Organism: Bacillota bacterium; assembly: GCA_050261455.1. Lineage (GTDB taxonomy): Bacteria > Planctomycetota > Phycisphaerae > Tepidisphaerales > Tepidisphaeraceae > JAPLNB01. The sequence continues at coordinate 6,709 of JBLNDH010000691.1, read as the reverse complement.
ATCCGCCAGCCGTTTGCAGAATCGGTAGTGCGCCGCGCCACCACGGTGCAGCAGCCGATTAAGAGCGGATGATTGGCAGGACCGTCACTACAGTAGTTTCGGATTCCGTGTAGCGGGCGCTCGCTACCACGTAGCACGGGCATCTTGCCCGTGCGTGATCGTGGCATTGGGCGGCTCGCCCATGCATTCAAGAAAAGCCCCGCGCAGCGGGGCGGTAAGCGGTTGCCCGATCGCTACACTGACTCAACAACCGCTTTAGGGCTCAGACCATGAACCAGAACCGGGCCGGACTAGACGAGGCGGCCAAACGGTACATGAGATCCAGCGCCGCCCATCTGGTCGGTCGGAGCATAGGCATGTAGCAGGACATTCCCGCGTTGGCGGCTGCGGTCGGTGTTGTGCCGCCGCCCTTCTATCGCGTATTCTGGGAGCTGTGATTCACAGTGTTCATGAGATTGTGGCGGAAGTGATTCGCCAGACTGGCAAGGACAAGTCGGCGGACGCCGCCCTGCGCGAGGTGCTCAAGCCGATCCAGGACCTGGCCCCGTTGGACGCCACCGCGGTGGCTAAGACCGTTTTCACCTATTACCGCTGGCACGGCTGGCTGCGGGACGAGCGCGGGGTGGAATCCGGGATACGGCTGGCCCTGCGATTGGATGAGCGGTTCCGCCGGGACCCGACAAGCATTCCGCTCTCGGAACTGCGAGCCAAGGCAGTGCCGGGATGGACGGCGGACTGTCTGGATGTGAGCGATGAATGGCTCTGTTCCCTGCAGCGGGAACCGAAACTGTGGCTGCGCGCCAAACGCGGCCAAGCCGGCCGGCTGGCGGGAAAACTCATCGAGGCCCAGATCAGCCCGCTGTTGCCCGAGGCGTTGGATTACCGGGGCGAGAAAGATCTATTCAAGACACCGGAATTCCACGCCGGCGAATTTGAGATTCAGGACCTCGCGTCGCAGATGGTGGGCCGGCTGTGCGCCCCCGCGCCGGGCGAGACGTGGTGGGACACCTGCGCGGGTGAAGGCGGCAAGACGCTGCTCCTGTCCGACTTGATGCAAAACAAGGGACTGATCTGGGCCAGCGACCGCGCCCAATGGCGTTTGAAAAGACTCAAGCGTCGGGCAGCCCGCGCCCAGATGTTCAACTACCGCTCGGTCGCGTGGGACGGCGGCGCCAAGCCGCCGATCAAAACGAAATTCGACGGCGTGCTCGTAGACGCGCCGTGCAGCGGCATCGGCACTTGGCAGCGCGACCCGTATGCGCGCTGGACCACCTCGACGAATGACGTGCTCGAGCTTTCCGTGATTCAGCGGAACCTGCTGGCCCACGTCGCGCCGAGCGTGAAGCCGGGCGGCAAGCTGATCTTCTCCGTCTGCACCTTATCCAAGGCGGAGACGACCGAGACAATGGAGATGTTCAACGCCAGCCAGCCGGATTTCGAGCCGTTGATTTTCCCGGACATCCAGTTCAACCATCGCACCGTTTGCGGCGCTTCGTCCGTGACGATCTGGCCATCGGACCTCGATGGCAACGGCATGTTCATCGCCGGCTGGCGCCGGAAGAAGGTCTAGCCGGGGTTGCAGGAGCAGCAGAAGCGGATCGGAACTGCGGAGTTCCGTAATACGCACTTCGCCTACACCATCGGCAACAATGGTGTGGAGAAGCTCGTCGTCACCCCTGAACTCCACAGTAAGGATCACATCGTCCGCGATCCGTTGCCCGCCGGCCAGGTCTGGGGCATCAGCCCCGGCGGCCAGACGAAGGCTCGGGCCTGCACCACATCGAAGTGAACGAAGGGCCGGGCAGCCGCGTGCGTGAGGTTCTCGGAACTGTAGCAGTTGAAGCCGCAGCGGAATTTGGCCCCTCCCGTGCCGTAGGTCCCCTTGTCGTTGCCATGATAGCTGCGTCCGTACCAGTAGTACTTCTCGCCCACACGGAGGATCCCGCCCTATTGAACCTTGAGGGGAAACACACAGCGATCCATTTTCTCACCATCAACGACAAGCTGGCGGGCAAGGACGGCGGGCTCTTCGACGGCATGATGCAGGATGAACTGCATCCAACTCTCAAGGAGTATCAGCTCTGGCCTGGCGCACTGAAGCCGATCTTCACCGAACTGCTGGGCCCCCAGTCGGCGACGACCATGCGCCACCGCCGACGGGGGACCCCAGCAGGCAACCGAATTGAAAAGCGGGTAGAAAGCCGGAAATGAGACGCCCTACTCAGGAATGATCTCAAGGGCGTTGATCTGCGGATTCTCAACCTGGGGTGTGAACATGATGGTGATCTGGCCATTGGTCACATTGACGCGGACCGTGTCCACATAAGCCTTGAACTGCGCGCCGGCGGCCTTCCATGGACTGAAGTCCTTGACTTCCTTGACGAGTTTGCCATTGGCCCCGCCGTCCTTCACGGCGTACGTGAAAACGCGGTCTTCGGGGGCCGAGATCCCATCATAGTCTTCGGAGAAATGGAGCTTGAGCACGTAGGCCCCGTTGGGGACCTTGAAGCTGTACGCGGTCATCGAGTACCGCTCCGAGCAGTAGAGTTCGGGGGTCGATGTGCCGGTGACCTTCAGGTCCGGACGGTCAATGGTGTTGCCCTCCTCGAAGCCGGTGTCGGCGGCCCACTTGACGCCTTTGGAGTCGGTAAGGGGCGTCTCAGTGCCGGCCTTGACGCGAATGATCGGCCGGGCAACGGGGGCGGCCTCCGCCTTCGCGGGCACGGGGGCCTTGGTTTCGGCGCCGGCCGCGGTCTCGGACTTGGCTGACTTTTGAGAAGCGCAGCCGCCCACGATCAACATCAGTGTCGCGGCCATGAGCAGACTGACGCAACTGCGGATGGGGTAAATCGATGTGTTCATCGTCCAGCTCCGTTAAAGAAGTGCACTATGAAGAGGATCCACACACGTGGGAAAACGTTTACGTAATTACCACGCTGCGGAGCGAGCGTCAAGCCGGCGTTCATGCGGCTTCGCTCCTGAAGGACGCGAAAATGGCTGTTTCCAGCAGGGCATGGACGGCTTGACATCCCGCACCCCTGCGTCTACGTTTAGGTAAACGTTTTCCTCTTTGTCTTTGACGCGAGCGGCACATGTCCATCGATTCGCTTCCCCCGTTCTCCGGAAACATCAGCTTCAACGCCCAGCATTCCCCAATGGGCGCCTTCATGACTTTCGCCTGTGGGCACTTCAGCTCGCGAGGCGGGGTTGCGGCCCAGATCGGCAAGCCGGCCAATCATGATCTTTTTATTGGCATCAAGGATGGCTCACGCTTCGACGCTGCTCCATTGAAATGCCTGCCGTTCTTCTCAAGTGCTCGCGCCGGCGGCGCGGGCGCGGCGGATTTCCAGGGCGAGCAGGCCGGTCCCGCCGAGCAGAACGTCACGCCCAAGGTGACAGCCTATCGCCGGGACGAGATCCAGCGTCGCTACGGCTGGGCGACGGACACCTGGTCCACCGACGCCTTCACGTTCACGGTCTTCACGCCATTTGGGGCCATACCCGACCCGGCCACGGCCAGCCCCTCGGCCATGCGGCGTGCCCTGGTGCCCGCCGTGATCGCCGAACTCGTGGTTGACAATACGCACGGACAGCGAACGCGCACGGCGTTCTTCGCCATGAACTTCAACGAGCCGGGATGGCGGCCGATTGAGTCAATCGGCGCCGGCCGGCGCGGATTCGGCCTGCACCGCGACTATGGCATCCTGGGTACAGTGGTCAGCCAAGGCGACGAGGACAGTGGCGTCATTGCGCCGTCGCTGTTCTGCCGCTGGTCGCCAGAGCAGGGCATATCGGATGCCGTGCCCCACCGGCTCGGATCATGCCCTGGACTGCTGATGGAGGTCCCGCCTGGCCAGCGGCGCATCCTGCGGCTGGCAATCGGGTGCTACATCGATGGCTTGGTGACGACGGGACTGGAGGGACGATACCTCTACACAAGGTATTTCTCAGGCCTTGAAGATGTGCTTACGGCTGCGCTGGACGGGGGCGATCCGCGCCCTGCCAGCGAGAAACTCGACCAGGAACTGCTCCGGTCGGGGCTCAGCGCCGACCAGCAGTTCATGATTGCGCATGCCACCCACGGCTACTACGGAAGTACGCAGTTGCTCGATATCGGCGGCGAGCCGTTCTGGGTCGTCAACGAGGGCGAGTACTGCATGATGAACACGCTCGACCTCAGTGTCGATCACATGTTCTGGGAGCTAGAGCAGAACCCCTGGGTCGTTCGTAACCTGCTCGACAACTTCGTTCGTCACTACAGCTTTGTCGATGCGCTCAAGACGAGTGGCTCGGGCGGAACACTGCCGGGAGGAATCAGTTTCACGCATGACATGGGCGCGCACAATCACTTCACCCCGCACGCCCAGAGCAGCTATGAGCTGCCGGATCTTCCGGCCGTTTGCTTCAGTCACATGACCGGCGAGCAGTTGTGCAACTGGACCCTGATGGCGGCGACCTATGTGATCAGCACGGGCGACATCGAGTGGGCACGGCAGAACAGCCAGATCCTCTCGGCGTGCCTGGAAAGCCTGCGACGGCGTGGCGGCGAGACCGCCATCCCATCCTTCGACAGCGCACGGTGTGGCACCGGGGCGGAAATCACCACCTACGATTCGCTGGATCATTCGCTCGCCCAGACCCGTAACAGCCTTTACATGGCCGTCAAGTTCTGGGCCTGTTACATCGGGCTTGGCATTGTATTTGGCAAGCTCGGCGAATCGTGGCGGGCGAACCAGCAAGATACCTCGCGGCTGGCGAAGCGAGCAGAACAATCCATACTGCAGAACGTGGGACCGGATGGCGTACTGCCCGCCGTGTTCGAGAAGGACAACAGCGGATACCGGTCTCGCATCCTTCCGGCCTCCGAGGGGTTGCTCTATGCCCTGATGTGGGGCTCGAATCCTCTCGAGACAGCGCCCGCACTGTGTTCGGCACTGAAGAGGCACACCATCGCCTTGCTGAAGGACCCCGAGAAACGCAACCTGTTTCCCGACGGCGGTATTCGTCTTTCGTCCACCTCCTCCAACTCGTGGATGAGCAAGATCGCCATCTTCATGCACGTCGCGCGACGAGTGTTCCAGCTCGACCGGGATCCGGCCATTGCCTCCCTCTTCGAGCAGGCCGATCGCGCCCACGTGAAGTGGCAGACCGACGGCAGCAGCTACTGGGCCTGTTCCGATCAATTCATCGACGGGGTCGCGAAGGCCAGCCGGTGGTATCCGAGAATTATCACATCCGCGTTGTGGATGGTCCATGCGGGTCGCGAGGCCTAGTGGCGGGTTCTGTCGCAGAGGCGGAAACTTTCGCAGGCTCAGTCCTCTCAGTTCTGGCGGCCGAGGTGTGGCCCTTGCTTCTGTGGGGGGCAAGCGGGGCTGGCCCGGTTGAGCGGCGGACGATCAATTCCTCGGGCACGCGGATCTCTGTGGACCCGGCGGGCGGCTTGGCCTGTCCGAGGCGATTGAGAAGCAGGCCCGCGCCGATCCGGCCCATTTCACGGCCAGACACGCTCACTGCGGTGAGCGGTGGAGGCATCAGGGAGACCGGAAACACATCGTTGAAGCAGATCAGGCTCAGATCCTCGGGGATGCGAATGTTCATCGCATGGGCCGCACCCACGAGCGATACCGCAATGTGGTGGTCGTAGGTGATGACTGCGGTGGCCCTGTCGACAAGCACCGTGTCACGCAGGAATTCCGAGGCCGAGCAGAACGGCGCGTCGTGGCCGCGGACAAGCTCAAGATCGAGCTTGTCCGCCAGCTCCAGCAGCGCCTCGTATCGCTCGGTGACCGAGTAATGGGACAGATACGTGGCGCGTGCATTGGCGTAGGCGATGCGGCGATGCCCAAGCTGGTGAAGGTGCTCCACTACGCTGCGCATGCCCATGCGGTCGTCGGCCAGCACTTGTGCAACTGGGTTGCCTAGTTTTTCGTTGACGCAAACATAGGGAACACGGCGGCGATCGAGTTCGGCGACCATTTCCATCGGAGGCGACTGGAGCAATACCGCGCCGTCGAAACGCCAGAAGGGAATCGCGTGCTTCCGCGCGGCGCTGAGGTCGAAGAAGACGTCGTACTCGCTGGCCCGCAGCACCTCAGCGATGCCGTCCAGCAGCAATTCATAGATGCCTTCGGCGACGTGCGTCTGGGGAGACGTGAAAATGCCAATGATCTGCGTGCGCTGTGCGTTGAGGCTGCGGGCGGCGAGGTCCGGGGCATACCCAAGGCGATTGGCTGCGGCGAGGATCCGCTCGCGAACGGCTTCGCTGACCGAGAACTTCGCCTTCTTGTTCAGGACGCGGCTTACGGTCGCGGGCGTGACTCCGGAAAGCTTGGCGACATCACAGAGAGTGGGACGAGCTTTGGACACAGGTGAAGTATAGACTGCGACGGAAGCCCCGGCAAACTCGATCCGTATTGACTGGGGGCCGGGCACGGGGTAGATTCAGGTAAACGTTTACGTGGGAATGCTGCGTCCTTCAGCCGAGATCGTCCCATGACAGACAAATCACAACAAATCCCCCTCTATGAAAAGATCGGCTACAGCACTGCGGACGCAGCCGCCAACTTTGTCTTCATGTCGATGGTTCTCTTTCAGGCCGCCTTCTACACCGACGTGATGAAGCTGTCGGCATCCACGGCCGGCCTGATCATCCTGATCCCGCGCCTGTGGGACGCCTTCTTCGACCCGGTCATGGGCGCGCTGGCCGATC
>JBLNDH010000690.1:0-4729 GCA_050261455.1 Bacillota bacterium | reverse complement strand
TATCTATGCCCTCTCGATTCCTGAACCTGCCTTTATCGCTTTGATTCCCTTGGCCCTGCTCCTTACCCGCCGCCGATCCGCGCGATAGGGTAACCCCTGGAAGCCCAGGATTTCTCCGTTCATCCTCCCAAGCGTTTCCCGAGCGGTCTTCGCACGGCCTGCGAGGAGATCCGGGTCGTCGCTACGCTCCGAACCCGGCGTGAAGAGAGAGTCGGAGGGTGCTTGGTGAATTGCGGTCGCGGCTCTGCCCATGTCATCCAGGAGCATTCGTTGCGCTGTGCTGGCAGTCCCGCAAAGCCCGACTGCCTTTTCTGCAGGCAGATTTCGCCTACTTCTCCGGAGGGCAGTCCATCTCAGACCGACCTGACCGCCGGGGTATGTGGGTGCCATAACTCATTTAAGAATCGGTGTTTACACTCGCGGCGGCCGCGGATTCCGGCCCACCGGCGGATGAGCCTGTTCCTCTGGCACGCCACTTGCCCCTGAAAGCCCGTCGGAGGTTTACTGTGATGACTGAAACCCATGGAGCACCGAAGGTCACTCCGTTGACGAGCGAATCTGGAAACGAAGATCTGTCGCAAGCCATCAGGCACTCCGTGGACAAAGGCAATGGCGAAGAGGTCCGCTGCGTGCGTGTGTATGGGAACCGCTATCGCTGCAATTGGTGGAGTAAGGCCCAGGGCAACGGAATCGCAAGCCGGATCATCCGCAGTCGGTTTTTGAAGGCGACCCAGACGCCCGATGGCCTGCTCATCGAAGATCTGACCCGTTGAACTGGCATTGACTGGCGCAGGGGTTCAAGGTTGCCTTCAGCCATCGCAGGCAGCAGTTGTTGACGCCTTCCCAGAACGCCCCTTGCGTGTTCGGGGACTCGCCCCAGGCCACCTGAGTCAATGCTGCGATCGGGGCGGCATGGGAAATGACTACCAGCTTGCGTCCCTCGTACCGGCGTAGAAAGTCGCGGAGCCGTTCCACCAGTTGCTCGCCGGGTTCGACAGGGTAGTGTCTGTTATTGATGGTCGCTGCCGGCCCCCATTCCCTCACGCCTTCCTCGATCGCAAACGACAGGCCGGTGGCCAGGGCAATCGCTTCCGCGGTCTGACGTGTTCGCCGATAGGGGCTGACCAGCCCTGCAAATCCGCGCAGGTCATAGCCAGCCAGTTGGCGGCCCACCTGGCGGGCCTGCTCCAGGCCGGCTTCGGTCAACGGGCAATCCGGGTCACTGGATCTCCCCACATTGCCTTCGCTTTCCCCGTGTCGAATCAGGATGAGTTCCACTGCCATGATCGTATCTACGCCAACTACACCGTTCGGGATCGCTGCGGAACGGACCGATCCTGATCGCCGTCGTCTTCGCTGTCGTCCAGCGACTTGCTGATGAGCGTGCCATCCTCATCAACGGTGATCCAGTATCGATTGCCCTGGATGTTGACCCGCGCGTAGTACGACACGACGCCATGCTGCTTCTCGCGGACCACCTTGCCGATCTCAAAGCCCTGGGTTTCCTCTTTCAACGTGTTCTGCACCGCCTTGGGGCAATCGGCGAGTTTTAGCTGCTTCTCCTCGTCATTGCCCAGGAGCTTGTCGATCAGAATGCCATCCTGATCGACCGTGATGGTGTACTTTTTGCCCTTGATCGTCACATCGGCGGTGTACCACGCCTCTCCATCCTCGACATCTGCCTCCACGGTTTCGATCTTGGTCCCCTTGGCCTCGACTTCAAAGGTCTTCTGGACACTTCTCGGGCAGTCGGAGAGTTTGAGCTTGTGGGGGCTCTGGTCATCGGCGGCTCGGGCGACGGACGCGACGGCCACGAGCACGATCATGAGCACGAGCACGATCCCCGTCGGATGGTTGCGCATACCGGCTCCTTCGACAAAGACAGCGGTGCGGAATCATAACGGCCCGCAAAGCCGTGATCGAGGCTCCGGGCGGCCGCTATAGCGGTACGACATTAAACCAGGACTGACGGAGCCCTGGAGTTCTACGCCGGATAACCGACGGTCTGAGCGTAAAGCACGTGCTGGTCCGGCCGCAGTTTCAAGGTCGTAGTCAGAGCGGGCTTGTTGCAGTTGTGGAACCAGGCGGCCAGGCCTTGCGAGGCGGCGAACAGATACACATTGGCGGCGATGAGGCCCGTGGCGATGTTGTAGTAGGATTTCTGGATTTCCGGATCTTTCAGGCCGGGTTCCTGGGGGCGGCCATTGCTGAATTTGGCGATGTCGGCGACGAAGACGAGGTTCACCGGGGCCTTGGCCATGGCGCCGCCTTGCCCGCGGCCCGCCTTGGCGCGATGGTCGCCAGCGGCGACCGGCAGCAGACGATGGCCCACTGCCTCATAGAGGTAGACGCCTTCGGCCAGGACGACGTAGAGGTCGATCTCCTGCGAATTGCTGGCCGAGGCGGCGGTTCGTCCCACCCGACCCGAGGGGCCACCCTCGCGGTTGATTCCCCAGGCTGCCCAGAGGAGGTTGGACAGCATCTGCGGGGAGAGCTTTTTATCACTGATGTTGCGGTTGGTCCGCCGTTCCTTCAGGGCCGCCAGCACCGACTTGCCGCCGTCCATCTCGGGCTTGGGCAATGGGATTGGTTGCAGGTCGGGCGTGGGACTGGGCGCGGCGGGTGTCTCTTGGCCAAAGCTGGATGCAGCAGCAGCCAGTAGCGTGAACGCCGGGACCGTTTTCAGGAATGTTCTGCGATTCATGGGGTCCTCCAGAATGTCCCTGCGATTGGGCAGGGGGTAATACGTGTCCAGGTGGAAACGATCGTCGGGGCGGGAGCTTTGCCCTCCCGGAGGTTCATTCCGAAAGCACAGTGGCCCTTCAGTGCCACTGCCGCGGGAAAGAGCCCGGCCCTGCGGGCCGCCGCTAAACGTTAAGGCTGTGAGATTGTCAGATTGTCCAGATAGAAAGCGGTGTCGGCGGCAGCGGTGCTGCTGAAGCCGAGCCAATTCAGCTCGTGGAAGTCGGCGCCGGGGATGGGCAGATTCTTAAACGTCTGCGGCGAAGTGCCAGCGGGAGTCAGTGTGAGCGTGAAAGTGCGGGGTGCGGCCTTGCCCAAGGCGGCTTCGATTTCCACGTGGATCCAGGTTTCGGCGGGGACGGTTGCCAGCGTTTTGCCGGCGACGCTGACTGTGCCACTTCCGTCAAACCGCACGCTGGGGCCGACGTTCAGGGGGTAGGTCGCGGTGTCACGCCACTCGGTAAAGAATTGCGACTTGGCATCGAACCAGACATCGAAGCTCTGGCGGACGGGGCCAGCAGTGAAGTGGGGCTCGTAGTAGAAGTGGGGCTGCCAGGTGGGTTGGAGCGTGGGGGAGTCGGTGATCTTCAGACTCCGGCGGCCGGCGGCGGCGCGGGTGTTGCTGACGCGGATGGACGCACCGTGTTCTTCGCCACTGACCTGCGCTTTGGCCGGGGGATTGCCGGCGGGGGTGGATTCGAAGCCGTCGTTGATGCTGAGAGGTTTGGGCGGTGCCGGAGGCGGCGGCAGGGGCGTGTGAGGGCAATCGGCATGGCGAACCTGATTGGCCCAGGCGGGATCGCCATAGAGGCCGACGCGGGTGATGTCGAGGGGTTGGAAGCCGATTTGCAGCGCGGGAGAGGTGGGTTTGAGACGGAAATCGTGGGCGGCGGCGTTGACGAACTGGGGATCGGCGATTTGCGAGTGTTGGTCGAGCCCGAGCTTTTGCCAGTCGGCGAAAGAGCGGCGGTAGAAGCGGAGTTGATCGGAGCCGCCCGTATGCCAATAGAGGTTTCGATCCCACTCGCCAAGGGATTCCTTCACAGCCAGTCGGTCGTTGAGGGATTTTTCGCCATAGGGGATGAAGAGCTGGCCTTGGGTGAGATAGAGGATGTTGTGTTTGAAGGTGTTGGGGCGTTTTTCGGAATAGGGCCAGAGGGCGTGATTGGCCGAAAGGGCAAAGATGTTATTGCGGATGACGTGCTCGTGGCCGCCGTTGTTGTACATCAGGCCGCCGCTGAGCGTGTTGTAGACGAGGTTGTCTTCAACGAGGTAATTGCCGCACTGGGCATCGAGGTAAATGCCCCAGCCGAACGCTGGCTCGGAGTAAGGCCACATATCGTGGAAGACGTTGTTGCGGATGATGCAACCGGGGGAAACGCCGAGGCAGTAGATCAGGCCTGCGTCGCTGAGCACGCCATGGCCGAGGTCGTGAACGTGGTTGAATTCGATGATGTTGTCGTGGGTACGGTTTTTGTCGAGGCCCCAGTTCCAGCCGATGCTCATGCCGGAATAGTAGAGGTCGTGAATGTCATTGTGGGAGATACGGTTAAAGCTGCTCTGGGCGAGCCAGATGCCGATGCCGGCGGCGAAGACGCGGCCGCCGTCGAAGATGTGGTTGTTGTCCACGAGGGTCCGGCTGGTCTCGGTGACGTCGGTGGGGGGCATGGTGGCTTCGCCGACGCGGATGCCGCCGGCGCCAAGGTCGACGAGGCGATTGCGTTGGATGCGGCAATCCTTGCAGCCGCGGCGGAACCACACGCCGTAGGTGCCGATGCGTGAGACTTCGCAATCTTCGAAGTTGCAGTGCAAAGCGCCGTCGGCGGTAACTGCGGCGGGGACTTCAACGGCGGCTTGGGTGCTGCTGTTGCCTTTGGGATCGAGGATCCAGTCGGAATGCTGGAAGGCCAGGCCCTTGAGGGTGACGTGTTGGACGAAGCGGCCCTGGTCGGGGTTGCCGGCGAAGCGCACCAGGTCGGTCAGGACG
>JBLNDH010000689.1:0-12462 GCA_050261455.1 Bacillota bacterium | reverse complement strand
AAATCGTCTCGCGTCCCGGCGTTGGCGGATTCTACAATCATGAGAAACGCATTCTCATTGCCCAACGCATGGGCCAGGTCATGACGCACGAGTTCACCCATGCGCTGCACAACGCCGACCTCGATCCGCTCGGCCAGGAACATGTTCCCTGGCTCAGCGAGGGCCTGGCGACGCTCTTTGAACCCGCTCAATTCGAAGGCGACAAGCTCGTCCCCGCCGACAGCTTCCGCCTCACTATGATCCAAGCCGCCGCCAAGCGAAACCGCCTGATTCCCCTGAAACGCCTGCTTGAGATGGATCAGAAAGCCTTCACCACCAACGCCGTGGTCAGTCTGACTTACGGCCAATCCGGCAGCTTGCTGTTGTACCTCCATGAGCAAGGCTTGCTCAGGAAGTTCTACGATGCCTACAAAGTCCGCTTTGACGCCGACAAGACCGGTCGCCTTGCCCTTGAGCACGTGACCGGCAAGAATCTGGCCGATCTGGAAAACGACTGGAAAACCTGGATGCTCCGTCGCACGCCGCCCCCACAGAGCACCGGCCCCAATGGCGCGATCCTCGGCGTAAAGTTCGCCGAGGCCAACGACGGCCTGCGCATCGACTATGTCCTGCCCAAGAGCCCGGCGCAACAGGCCGGCCTGCGCGTCGGCGACATCATCGTCGGCATCGACGACCAGGACGTGCGCGATGCCAATACCCTCGTGGGGCTCCTGGCCTCCTACCACCCCGGTGACGACATCACCCTCAAGATCCGCCGCGGCCAGCAATACTCCGAACTCTCCCTGACCCTCGCTCCGCGCAATCAACATCCTCAATCGTTTCCGGCATCCCGACGGGGTTCACCGTGAGGCAGGTTGGTTGGTGCAGCCATGTCACGCCGCATCCGATCTCACTGTTGCCTTTTTCAAGCCGGACCGGAGCGTAGCGCAGGTCCGGATCCCCTCCGATACTTCAGATCATCCGGACCTCCGCTGCGCTTCAGTCCGGCTTGAAGTGTACTCGGATTGTTGGTGTTAACTTATTATTCACGCCGCGGGCAGAGCGCAGCGTCGCCCCGGCTTCTCTCCGTTTTGACGGTTGAGTTCGCTTCTCCCTCGCCCGGTACTCCGGGAGAGGGTCGGGGTGAGGGTTCGCAGCCAAGTGCCCACGCAAACGGCAACTGTTCTAGTCATCAAAGGTCCAGAACAGCAACTCGTGGGTCGAAGCGTTCGTCGCTATTCCGTACGCATAACCCTTATCGTCGCCCCGGTCCTTCTGCCCGAGTATGTACCGCTGAAAGCCAACAGGAAGCTTCCGGTCAAACCATAGAGCCTCTTTATCAGTCGCCGGTGCCATGGTGGCCCCAGAGGCGATTTGCTGCACTACAGTCTGAAATTCATCCGCAGGAAGCGAATAGCGAAGCCGCAGCACGAGCGGCGACTGCAGGATGTGGGGGCCGTAGTAGAAGTCAATCTGGGTCGCATGATTGGGGATTATGGCTGGAAAGTGCGGAATGTGATCGTACCCGGAGTTCTTGAGTTCCGTGATGATTGCCGAGTAGCGTGCCGGGTCTGTCACTGGCTCTGCATCAAATGCCCGGTGGAGCGAGATGCCAGCCATAACTGCCAGCACGCCCAGTCCGATCAGCGGTGCGCCAATCGCAGTGGCAATAAGGTAAATCACAGTTCGTCGCGACAAGGCTACCCTCCCTGATCAGGAGCCAGATACCGCTTCCACTTCCGGCGCCGCCTCCGCGGCATATCGCACCACCGTCTCGTCGATGTTCGTCCACGTCCGATCCCGCCGGCCGAAGACAGTCTTCATTACCTCGATGGCCTTGCCAATTCGATACGGCTCCATCCCCTTGTCCGTCCAGAACGAAAAGCTCGGTATGAACTTCTCCGCAAACCGCGACCCGGCCAGCATGCTGGCAAACCCCACATACGAGCCGGCCATCAAACGCGTTCCGATCGCCGTCTTCACGTGGTCCCCGATCAGCGCGCCCAGGTGCCGCCGCCCCGTTTTCTCGGCGCCCCGAGGCGTCAGAACACTGATCTCGCCATACGTGTTCTTCAAGTTGCTCGTGGTGGTCCCTGCGCCGATGTTGACCCACTTGCCCACGTAGCTGTCGCCGAGGAATCCGTCGTGCGCCTTGTTCGAATAGCCGAACACGATCGAGTTGGACACTTCGCCGCCGATCCGGCACATCGTCCCGACGCTCGTGCCCGGCCGAATCAACGTGAGCGGTCGGACTTGGGCAAAGGGCCCGATGTAGCAGGGGCCTTGCAGGACTGAGTTGGCTCCCACAATGACATGATGATCGATTACCACCGGCCCTTTTGAGGCATCCAGCACCACTCCAGGCTGAATCTGGGCCTCCTGCCCGATCCACACGTTCTCTTCCCCCATCATGTGGTAGGCCCCTTGCGGCTTGGGCAGGGCCTCTCGCCGCAGTTGCGCCGAATCCGCGATCAGCGATTCCTCATTCCAAGTGATCAGATCCCATAGCCTCTCGACCATGCGCGATTGCGGCTCCATCGGCGGCAGCGACATCAACTGCAGCCATTTGGGCGTTCGTTCCATTGCGTCCACCGGCGAGAGCCCTGGCCGTTTCGCCCATGCCACACGCACCACATCCCCTTCGTCAATTACAGCCGATTCGTGGTCCGGCACAATGCACTTGCGCATGTGCAGTGTTCGACCACTCACCAGCAAGGCCGGCTCGTCGTCCAACGGCACGTTTACCTGAGCCGGTACTTTTAACTTGGGAACCACCCGCTCCCGGCAGAATTGAACCAACTGTGGCCTGACCCATAGTGTCACCCGCGTGGGATTCGTGTGGCGGATCTGTTTCTCCAGCAGCGTTGCCATCCCTGTGGCCAGCAGGAACACCGGCCGACTTAACGATAGCGGCGCAAACGTCTTCCAATGAATCCCTTCGAAGATGACCACGTGCATGGTGAGGATTATAGCAGATGTCAAAAGAAAACAGGGCAGCCGTTTCCGGCTGCCCTGAATACACAGAGCCCTCCGACGATTTCACTTCGATTACCGTTTACGATAACCGAAGGCCTGTGTAGGTGCCGATAAGAACATCCCATGCACACCCTGGTGCGGGTGAAGCCCTTCCACAGTCACGATCCACTATACAGGCTGGATGACGTTCCGATGTCAGATTCGCAAACAAGCCAATACAGCCTTGCCCCGCGCGTGACTATAACTCAAAAGCAAGCGGGTTCAAGCACAAACTAGTAAAACTGGGTGGATTCATTTCTTGGTCTGCAAGTTGCCCGAATTGACGATCGCGGCAAGATGGTAAAGCGTGGCCATATGGGGGACTTGGATGCCGGCACGTTGGGCCGCACGCACGGGTTCCCCCAGGATCGCTTCCACTTCCATAGGCCGGCCTAATGCCCGATCGATCTGCATGCTGCTGCGATAGGCCCCCATGGTCCGCGTCAGGTGAATTCTCTGCTCGATCGCATCCGGCGGCAGATGGATTCCCCACGCGGCGGCCGCTGCCACCACCTCCCCCATAATCCGTCGAACCAATTCCTCGCCCGAGGCCTGGGCCAATAGCCGATCCGTTGCCATATCCAGCACCGCGCCCAGCCCATTGAACGGGACATTCCAAACCAGCTTCTCCCATCGCCCGTAACGCAGGCTCTGCAGCACGTTGCACTCGATGCGGCTCCCAGTAAACAACCTTACGATCCGCTCGGCGTTGGCGGTGTTCCCTTCGATGAACTCGCCCACGCGGATGAGCCCGTAATCCAGATGGTGGATGACCCCCGGCGCAATACGGTTGACGCAGACAAATGCTAGCCCGCCCAGAATGTGCTCAGTGCCGAACAGCTCCGCCAGTCGCTCTTCGTTGCCCAACCCATTCTGGAGAGTCAAGATCACCGTGTTGTCTTTGATCAGCGGGCGGATCAAAGCCTCGTATTGATCATTGGCCGTGGCTTTGAGGGTGACGATTACCAAGTCCGCACGGGGCATCCGATGGGGATCGTTGTAGACACGCAGCACGCTCGACGGCAGGGCAAAATCCCCATGGCAGCTTCGGATGCTTAACCCATTGCGCACAACAACCCCATAGTCGCTGCGCAAGAGAAAGTGGACATCATGGCCATGCTGGGCCAGCCGCCCTCCATAGTAACTGCCCAGGGCCCCGCTTCCGATGATTGCGACGGTAGGTTTCCAATCGGCCATGATACGAATGATTTAATCATCGGCCGCGGTTTGCACAACAAAGTGATTGAGGAAGTCCGCAATCTGCCGGCGGTACTCATCCGCATCGCTGGCCAGCCCCATCACGTGGTTCGCCCCTTCCACACGCCAATACACGGTGGGGCGATCGGCGGGACGTGCGCGGGCGGCGGCTTCGATCGCCGCGATGTCTTCCGGCGGTGCATAGACGTCGTTGGTTGGCTGGATAATCATCAACGGACACGGCACGCGCTGAATGAGTTCGAGCGGGCGCACGGCCGTCAGGTCCGCGCCGCTCATCCAGCGGGCTAGACGCAATGCCAATCGCTGAATCAAAGGCCCGGGCATCCCCATCAGATCAAAGTGGATCATGGCGACGTGGGCTTCGCCGGTACACGGCGAATCCATGATGACGCCAGCCAAATCGTCTCGCGTGACCGCCGTGGCCGCCGCCACGGTTCCCCCCATGCTCGCGCCAAACAGCACCAGTTTCCGCGTATCGTTTGAACGCTGCACGCGAAGCTGGTTGATCACCTGATTGATATCGTGCTGTTCGTAAAAACCGCTGGTGGTAAACGTGCCCTCGCTTTCGCCATGGGCCCGCAAATCAATCGCGAGAATGTTGAAACCCAAGCTATGAAACGTCGGCGCCCAGGCGATCGCGCCGATCTTGGCGTCGGCGTAACCATGGATCAGAATGACGCAGCGCCCCTGGGCGTTGGGGTGGGGGATCCACCAGCCCGCCAGGCGTAGCGGATGGCCCGTTCGCTCATCGCGAACCTCGAACGTGGTCGATTGAAATGAAAGGCCCAGATCGCCGGGAGACAGACGCTTCAGAACCCACGCGGCCTTTCCATCGGTCATACGCGGCGGCCGAAGCAGCACCCTCGCCATCAGATAAGCCGTCACCAATACCATCGCCACGCCGGCGACCAGCAGAATGAGCAGAAAGAAGACAATCAGGCGGAAATCGATAGCCATGGTCGTTTTCAGAATTCTCTGCTATTCACTCCCCATTGCATAGCCCCACGCCGTGTTGCCCGCCCCTTTACGCCGAGATAGAGCGCAGCGCCGCTCCAGCTCCTTGCGCGATTCCAACACATTCCTCCTGCCGCCCGTGCTTCCCGCCTTCTCACAGGTTAGGCCGGTTCCATTCGCTCGGTTACCCGTCCCACGCTCTTCCCCCATTCCCGCCAGGCAGACGCCTCGTTGAAGGACGCGTGTTGTTTTCCCGGCGGTTTTCGATAGGATAGTCCCATAAGAATGGGAATGTGAATGCCGGGCTTGGACTGCCTGGGTTCTTTCCTTTTAACTCCACGGAAGGAGACCTACCGTGAAAAAAACACTTATTGCATCGGTTGCCGTTCTGGCTTTGGTCGTAGGCTGCTCGAACAAGAAGCCTGCAACATCGACGCCCTCGAATACGCTGACAGATGTCACGCCTCCGGCGCCGGTTAATCCCAATCCCGCTCCGGTGAGCACCGCGATGCCCGTGACCCCCGTCGAAGCGACCCCCATTGACGCCCATGCGGCTGGCGCTCCTGTCGCGGGTCAGAAGTATGTCGTCAAGCACGGCGATACCCTCTGGAACATCGCCCAGCGTGCCTACGGCGACGGCAAGCAGTTCAAGAAGATCGTCCAAGCCAACCCGAGCATCAAGGGCAACGCGATCAAGGTCGGGCAGGCGATCACCATCCCCTGAGAACGAGTTGCAAAGCCCCATAGCTAAGCGAGAACACCTCAGCAAGCTCGGGTTTTGAACGAGTTCTAAGCGTGCCGATCAGCACTGGGCGGTTGGTCTTCCGATAGCACATGGCGGCATCAGGACAGTTCTGCGATTGTCCTGATGCCGCTGTCTTGCGCACCGAGACTATGCGGAAACGACCACCTTATCGGCCGCAGTAAACCCATCCTGTATCGAACTAATCCAGTTTAACAATCGGATAATAATCCAGAACCCAACGGCTGGTGTGTCGTATTACCGATGGAGCATGGGCATGCTCGACGTCCTGCCGGGGCGAAGACCGCGATCAGATGGCATCAAGACATGTGCATTCGTGGTCCGATTTGTAGATTGGTTTGTGGCAATGCGCCGTGAGCCGATGCGGCTTGCGGATCTTGTGAAGATGCAAACGGTCTGCGGAAATCGAGCCCAAAGGATTGAAGCAAGTGTGCGTGCAACCCGGAGGATGACGCCATGATCACCAGAACTGCTTTAATCCAAAAGGTCCATGCTCGCTGGCAACATTACTTATTGCTCGGCCGATGGAACCGAGCCGAGCGGGTCAAACGCCTGCTGGATAAACTCGAAAGGTCGCAACGCATGCGATGCCGGCAGACCGCATGAGGGATACACCGGGGCTGATGAAGAGCCGCCGATACGGAAGAATGCGATGGCGAGGTTGTGGGAAAACGGGCCAAGTGGCCCGGGAAAGGGCGCAGCTATGCTACGCGAGAACGCGATGGCGAAGGAAAAGATCGTTGGTGGCGAACTCTCTCACGAAATGAACCGATTGCTGGCGGAATGGCGCGACCGCGAGGCCAGCGAGCAGGCTAAGGAACTGCCGCAACTGGTGAAGAACCTGTCCCAACTGGCAGAAGGGTACCCGATCCAGGCAACTTGCTTGGCAGCCCATGACACGGCTGAGGTCGACTGATATCTAGAATCCAATCCCGATCGGTAGCTGATGAAGCTGCCGGGCTCGGCCCTGACGCTGGCGATCTCATCGATTCGCCCCTCAGGGCCGCTTTCGTTTTCGGGGCAATACCCAAGGCTATCTCACCCTCAGGCATGCTTGCCGGCCACCGGCGACTGCCCTATCATGGCGACCCTCTTCTCAGCAGCCGTGTGAGGGCTGCAGGCGACACAACAAGGGATCTTGGGTCTATGAAGTACAAGAGCATTTTACTTTTCGGCGCACCGGGTAGTGGCAAAGGCACGCAAGGGAAAGTCATCGGTCAAATTCCCGGTTTCATCCACACCTCCACCGGCGATCTGTTCCGCTCGCTCGATAAGCAGAGCGAGATGGGCAAGATCTTCATGCAGTATTCCAGCAAGGGCCAACTGGTGCCGGATGATTTCACCGTCAAGTTGTGGACCAATGCGATGGGCTCGCTGGAAAAGGCCGGGAAGCTCAATCCCGCCACCGACATCCTTGTGATGGACGGCATCCCGCGCAGCCTCAAGCAGGCCGAAATGCTCGCCGACACCATCGATGTCCTGAAGATCCTCTACCTCGATGTCACCGACATGAACAAGATGGTCGATCGCCTTCGCGGCCGGGCGCTGAAGGAGAAACGTTTCGATGATGCCGATGAGAAAGTCATCCGCAACCGCTTCACCGTTTACGACAAGGAAACCCGCCCGGTCTTGGACTTCTATCCGAAGGACAAGATCGCCAAGGTCGATGCCCTGATGACCCCCATCAATGTGCTGCGCGCCATCCTGGACATCCTCGCCCCTGTGCGCGATGCTGTCGATCGGGCAGCCTCCAAGTAATGCGAATCGCGGCGTGGTCACCTTGGGTGACCACGGATTGAATGTACCGAATAAACAAAAATGGAAAGGTCCGCGAGGACCTTTCCATTTTTGTTTATTTCCACTTTGCTTACTTGCCGTCGATTAAGCGCGGCTGAGGTATTCGCCGGATTCAGTGCTGACCCGGATAACTTCACCGATTTCGATAAACGGCGGCACCCGCGTCGTCAGGCCGGTCTCCAACTTCGCTTCCTTCAGCTGGTTGGTCGCCGTCGCGCCCTTGATTCCCGGAGGCGTCTCCGTCACCTGCAGATCCACCGTCTTGGGCAGTTCGTACGAGACGATGTTCCCATCATGGAACAACGCGTTGAGCTGGGTGTTGGGCTTCAGATACAGAATATCGTCGCCGAACACTTCCTTCGGAATCGCCGTCTGGTCGAACGTCTCCAGGTCCATGATGATGTGCCCGGTATTGTCCGAGTAGAGATACTCCACCTGGCGACGGTCGAGATTGACCGTCTCAACGTCATCGGTGGCGCCGACCCGCTTGTCGAGAATCGTGCCCTTGCTGACATCGCGCAACTTGAACTGCACCTTGGCGCGGAGGTTGCCAGGGGTGTTGTGGTCGGCGTTGGTTACTACAAATAGCTTGCCATCGATTACGACGGCCTGGCCTCTACGAATATCACTTGCTCGCATATTCTTCTTTCCTCGATTCCGGGTCGCATCCAAAATCAACAATCCCCGGAAATGGTAATACGGCCGCCCAGGCGGATCGTTCGCCATATCACCAACGAACCAGGGGAGGGAGCAATCTAACCGCAGCGATGGCAGGCGTCAAACCCGGATCCCATTCCGCTCATGCCTACCCTGCCTGGCGGACGAGCCGATGCACTCCCCTGGCCCGGAAACCGCTTTGCCGATGCGCAATCCTCCCCTCTCTTCCAAACTACGCCTTTTAGCCGCTTTGCGGCTGCCCCAAATTCCCACTTTCCCCAACCTCGCGGCCTGTCCTTATGCACCGGCAATCTGCTTTGGCGCAACAAGAAGACCCGCCAATCAAGTTGGCAGGCCTCTCAAAATCCCACCCCGATCGATTATTTGATTTTAATTGTTGGGATCGTCAGGCTCGGCCTCATTGAAAACCTTGGTGCCCGTGGAGTTGGTGCCCCAGATGAAGCCGTTGTTCACGTTATAGATGTAACCGATCTTGTCGCCGACAACCGGATCACCAAACTTGGGATCGGTGGCCACCACGGCAATGTTGGAGAACGTATTCAACGTGTTCTGGGGAATGCTGTGTAGATAAGGCCCACGCAGATTGCCCTTGGGATCATGCGTCTGATTGAGCAGATCATCCCAGTTGGAGCCGCTTATGTTCGGCGTGGTCTCATGTTGCACGGTGTACATCTGGATCTGCGTGCGCAAACCGTGCAACTGATCGCTGAGGGCCGCCTTGCGGGTGGTAATGGTCGTTCCTCCGACTTGCGACATCACCACGCTGGCGAGGATGCCGAGAAGCACCACTACGATCAGAATCTCAACCAACGTGAAGCCGCTTCGACTTTGCCTCTTCAACATCGGACCCTCCGTCATCAGCATCGATCGCATAATGACGTACGATTCATCGGCGGAAAAGAAAAGGTAGGTCGGCTGGGAAATCCAGCGAGCGGATCATCTCCCCCTCATTCCCCATGAGCCTGTAACGTCTGTGCCGATTATGCCGAAGAGCGTGGCCTATTCAGAAGTGCTTCAGATCCCACGGCGCTTCACCCGATTGACTCGGTGTGCCCCAAGCCCAGGGATTCATCCTTGGGCCTTTCTTCCTGGCTGATCTTCCCCTCCCGCTTCGTCGATTATCCCCTTCACATGCCGAAGCGGCGGACAATGAGCGTGTCGTTCTGCCCGCCGAACCCAAAGGAGTTGGACATCGCGATATCCACCTTTGCCTTCCGGGCCTTGTTCGGAACGTAATCCAGGTCGCATTCCGGGTCCGGGTTCTCCAGGTTCATGGTGGGGGGGAGGATCTGGTCGCGGATCGCCAGAACACACGTGATCAACTCAACCGATCCGGCCGCGGCGATCAAGTGTCCCATCATCGACTTGATCGAGCTGATGGGCACCTTGGGCGCATAGTCCCCGAAGACTCGCTTGATGGCCACCGTCTCGTTACCGTCGTTTTCTCGCGTCCCCGTGCCATGGGCATTGATGTAGTCAATCTCCGTGGGCTTCAGGCCCGCATCCCGCAAGGCTTCCTGCATTGCCACGATGGCGCCTTCCCCTTCCGGGTGCTGATCGGTAATGCGATAGGCGTCCGCGGTCGAGCCATACCCCACGATCTCCGCCAGGATCTTGGCGCCCCGTGCACGGGCATGCTCCAGGGTTTCCAGGATGACCATGCCGGCCCCTTCGCCCAGCACAAATCCCCCTCGCTGAGCATCAAACGGCCGGCTTGCCTTCGGCGGATTTTCGTTGAGCGTGGATAGCGCTGTCAGCCGGTTGAATCCCGTCACGCCGAACGGATGAATCATCGAGTGCGCTCCGCCGCCGATCATGACATCCGCATCGCCCCGACGCAGGATCTGGCACGCCTCGCCAATCGCCTGTGTGGAAGCCGCACAAGCCGTCAAGCAGTTAAACGCCGGCCCGCGAGCCCCGGTGAGCAGCGCCAAATGCGACAACGGCATGTTGGGCTCCTGCTCCAGTTCCCTCGTGACATTCATCAGCTCAAACGCCATCTGCGCCCATTTGACCGTATCGACCTGATTGCTCTCCGCCTGCCAGGAAGACAACGCCGCCGTGGTGAATGCTCCAAAATCCAGCGACCCTTCTCCTGATCCCAGGTAGATGCCCACCCGATCCAGGTCGAGCTTTGCCGTATCCAAACCGGCGGCCTTCCACGCCTGTGCGCAGGCCGCCAACGCAAATTGGGTATTGCGCCCCGCACCGCTGTGCTGCTCCAGATTCGGAACGTAATCCGCCAGATTGAAATCCTTCACCTGGGCGGCAATCTGCGTCGGGAACGTGGAGGCATCGAACAGCGTGATGCGCGCAATGCCGGATTCGCCCGCCAACAGCCGCTGCCACACGCTCTCCACCGTGTGACCCATCGGCGTGATCCAACCCATTCCTGTGATTACAACTCGATGCATAGCACTTTCCCAGTCGTTCAAAAGTGGTACCCGTTTTTCTCTGCGCTGGAGGGGCCGCTCAAAAACAACATGACGATTCCCATGCCAATGAGCAACCCCGCACCTTTACCGCTGTGAAAGAGGTAGCCGACCCCAATTCCAGCGGCAATCATAATGATCGCGACTACTGCACGTAGCCACGGTGGCAGATCCATCCACCATTCGAAGAAATCGAATCGGCCCACGAGACAAATCCTCTCAACAACGAAAGTGCTCGCCTGCATACAAGCCCAGGGATGAATCCCTGGGCCCCCCGTTCCTTCAATTGACAATTGAGAATTGTCAATTCTCAATTGCCAATTAAGTGCTGCAACCTCGCTACGCCGTCCGATCCAACCATACGCTTGCGGTTTCGCGGATCCAACGCCGCCGACTCGCCGCCTCTTTCCCCCTCCTCCGGTACTCCGGGCGAGGGTTTGGGAGAGGGTTCGGCGCAACAGATCCACCTGAACGGGAAACGCTCTAAATCCTCTTGAACACCAGCGCCGCGTTCTGCCCGCCCAGGCTGTATACGCTGCTAACCGCGACATCTACCTTCGCATTCCTCGCCTCAGGGGCGACATTGAGTTTCACCCCATCGATCGGCTTGCAGGTATTACGCGCCGGCGGAATGATCCCATGGTGCAACGCCAGCACTGCCGTCGCGGCATCCACGCCACACGCAGCTGCCAGGTTCCCCAACTGCGCCTTCACCGGCGCAAGTGGGACCGTTTCCAGAGCACTGCCCAGGGCCGACTTCAATCCTGCCAGTTCCGCCCGATCGAATTGGGGGATTCCCAAGCCATGCGGAACCAGGCACCCCACCTCCGCCGGCGAAACCCCAGCATCCGCCAACGCGTTGCTGATGGCCTTTCCATAGCTGTGCCCCGATGGGTCTGGCTCGGTCACCTTGTACGTATCCTGGCTGGCGCCAAACCCGGCCACTTCTGCATAGATCCGGGCTCCTCGGGCCTTGGCATGTTCATATTCCTCGAGGATGAACAGCCCGCCGCCTTCCCCAAGGACCATGCCCGTCGCCTCGGCGTCAAACGGCCGGCAGCTCTCGATCGGCATCTCGTTGCACTGTTCGCTAACTCGCTTAAGCAGGCACTGCCGCACCAACCCCATCGGATTGATCCGCGATTCAGCCCCGCCGCAGATCGCCAGATCCGCATCCCCACGCTGAATCGTCCGCAACGCCTCGCCAATCGCCAAATGCGACGACGCATCCTGGCAGGTGATCGTGTTACTGGGCCCTTTCAGCTCGTGAATGATCGTCACATGGCACGCCAGCATGTTGGGCAGATACTTCAACAGCCACAGCGGCGTCAGCTGGTTCATCCCCTCATGTCCCCATTTCTTCCAATCCAGCTTGTTGCCTTCCCTCGCTGCGTCCATGGCAACCGTCAGCTCATTGAGCTCGGCGCTGACCAATGCCGCGCCGATGTTGCATCCGAACCGCTTGGATTGGAACGTGGGAGAGTCGGTGTACGCTTTGGATTTCAGCCCCGAGTCCTTGAACGCGTCATCCGCCGCAATCACCGCCAGCTCGATGTCCCGCGCCATGACCTTGGCGGCCTTGCGGTAGCTCTTGGGGACATAATCCCCAATTCGGTACGCCGCCAC